>JAYURE010000175.1:0-5707 GCA_043756345.1 Deinococcales bacterium
CCACGAAACCGCAACTGTTCAGCGGCAACGTCGCGGTGCTGGTCAATAAATTCACCAAACACACCGGCGAGATTGTCGCTTTCATGCTGCAAAAGAACATCAAAGCCAAAGTCATCGGCGAACCAACCGCAGGCCAACTTGGAGTCTCGGGCGGTCTGCCCAGCTTGGACATCCCAATCAACAACACTGAAATGATCAACGGGCAGTTCATCAACCTTTCCAACGACCGCATCCTCGATGGCAGCGGCAACCCGTACCCGATGCAGGTCACACCGGACATCGCCGTGCCAGAAGACCTCGCGGCGCTCGCAGCGGGCCGTGACCCGGCACTCGAGAGGGCATACGAATTTTTGGGAGTCAACTGATGCGAACGAGCGAGAGGAAAGCCATGACAAAGAATCCCACGATCAAGAATCCCACGATCAAGAATCCCGGGACCAAGAACCTGCTCCGAACCGTGACCGCCAGCCTGATCGTCGCCGCCTCGAGCTTCGCGGCAGCCCTCGCCAGCCCAGCCCAAGACCTGTTTGATCAAGCCACCTTTTACCTCGAGTTTCAGTACTACGGCCCGAGCAAACTGGATTTGAAAACACTGACCGGCAAATACCAAGCCGAGTTGGACAAAGCTTGTGCCGACGCCAAAGACACTTGCGGTTACGATAAGGCCGAACCGTTGATTGGCACCATGCTCGCCGATCTTGAGGACAAGCACGCCTACTACTTGACTGCCGAGGATGTCGCCCAAGAATCGGCCCAAGTCTCTGGAACGGCGACCTCGCCCAGCCCACGCATTGGTATCACCCACACCGGATTCGTTGAGGTGGACGGCAAACGCCAAGGCATTGGCGGACTGACCCCAGAGGCCGTTCAAGCCCTTCAGGACGGCAAAGGCAAATTGCTCTCCAATGACCGCCTGATCACCAGTGTGCTGCCGAACAGTCCCGCCGAAAAAGCCGGTCTGAAATCTGGGGACCGTTGGATCGGTTACAACGGCACCCTCTTCGCGGGATTGCCATTGGCGGATTACGCCAAGGTTCTCGATCAGTTCGGTGTCAAAATTCGGGCCAGCGAAACCGTGACCATCAGCGTGCTTCGTGGCGTCGAACGCAAGAAACTTGAGATTCCAATCAAAGGCGAAATCGTTAACCTGGTGGTTTTCCCAAGCCTGGATGTGCAGGCCAACGGCATTGCGATCTTGCGCTTACCAGACTTCTTCATTCAAGGTGTCGGACAGCGGGTGCACGATCTGGTGCGCGAGGCGCAAAGCAAAAACGTCAAAGCCATCATTTTGGACATGCGAGGCAACGGTGGCGGTCTGGGCAACGAACGCGCCATCGCCGGTGGTGCCTTCTTTGAAAATCCAGAAAACATGCGTCGCGTGCCGCGTTACAACGCGGCCACCCAAACTGTAGAAGAAGTTTTTAAAGACGGTGCATTTGTTCAGCGCATCCTGAATGGTCCAGTCCTGGGCAAGCAACCCGTCAACAATCCAGTGCTCTGGAAAGGCCCGATGGCTGTGCTGATCGATGAAGGTTGCGCCTCGGCCTGCGAGTACATGGCCGCGTACTTTCAACGCCTGAAGCGCGGTCCGGTGATCGGTGCGCCAAGCCTTGGCATCGGCAACACCAACACCCAACGGTTCGCGTTGATCAACGGTGCCGCCGCAGCTTTCCCAACCTTGCGGGCCTCATGGAGCGATGGCGTGCCATTGCCAGAACAAATCCAGCCAGACATTGCCGCCGCCAGCGATCTGTTCACGATCTTTGAAACTGGACGCGATTCCAACCTCGAGAAAGCCTTTGAAGTGCTCGGCCTTTGATCGGCCTGCAAAAAGCTTATAAACACAGCAAATTTCACCTGAAGTCCTCGAGCATGTCTCGAGGGCTCTTCTTTTGATCTGCCCCGTTTGAGGTCTATCCCACACCGAGTAGCATGTCAGACTCTGCTAGACTCGAGGCATGAACAGAATCTTCGTGTCAATTGCATTGCTTTTGTTGTTTACCGCTTGCGCCATCCCCGAATCCGAGCAGTTGCGCAAAGAAAACACCGATTTGAAAGCGCAACTCGAGACAGTCACACAGGAACGTGATGCCCTGAAATTGCAGATCGAATCGATTCGCAAAGCGCTTGAGGCTCCCGGTACGATTCCAGATTCGGGTGCGCCGGGTGAATCCAGTTCGGGCGCTCCAGCGACGCCGAACTCGAGTACGCCAGAGATGGGCACGTCAGACTTTGGCACGCGAGATTCGGGTCCGACACTGCCCGAGGTTGCTCCTGTCAATCCAGGCTCGAGCGATTCGGGTGTCACTCCAGCATCACCTGAGAAGACTCCTGAGACGGTCGTTCCAGAACAGTCTGCACCGGAAAAAGTCGTGCCAGAACAACCGGTCGCGCCGCAATCGACCGCGCCGGTTTCGCCAAATCCAGAGATGGGTGGCGCGAGCCTCACGACCAGCCCGCTGTACAAATACGCGAACGAGGTCGTGCAGGCCGCCACAAATTATCGGGTTCAAACCCAGCAGGCTCCACCGAGCGATTGCTCGCTCGGGTACAGCGCAGGCTCGAACAAGGTTGAGCGTTCAACGCAGGTCAAACGTTGCGAGGTTCAGGCGCTCGAGAACAACCAGTTTCGGGTGCGGCTCGAGTCGATTGATGGCAGTGTCGTGATCGCCCCCTGAGCTACTGATACTGCTTGAGCAGTTCCCTCGAGATGATCAAGTGTTGAATCTCGCTTGAGCCCTCACCGATGCGGGTCAGGCGGGCGTCGCGCCAGTAACGTTCGAGCGGGTATTCCTTGATGTAGCCGTAACCGCCAAAAATCTGAATCGCATGATCGCAGGCTTTGACACCGACCTCGCTAGAAAAAAGTTTTGCCTGTGCCGCCGCCATCGTGTAATCGCGGCCCGCATCGCGCAGTGCGGCAGCTCGCAAGTACAACAGTCTGGCCGCCTCGAGTTCGGTGCTCATCTCGGCGAGTTTGAAACCGATGCCTTGAAATTCGGCGATGGGTTTGCCGAACTGTTCACGCTCGAGCGCGTATTTTGCACTCGCCTCGAGTGCGGCGCGACCCAAGCCGACCGCCATCGCTGCAATGCCAATGCGTCCGCCATCAAGTACGCGCATCACGTCTTTGAAACCCTGACCTCGAGTGCCCAAGAGCGCGGTTTTGGGCACGAACATGTCCTCAAAAATCAGCATCGCCGTGTCGCTCGAGTTCAATCCAAGCTTCTCCTCTTTGCGTCCAATGCTCAAACCTGGTGTTTCACGGTTGAAGACGAAGGCGCTCAGGCCATCGGTTTTTGAGCGGCCATCTCGAGGTGCGTCCGTGCGGGCGTTGATGACGTAGGTGCCACCGACCGATCCTTGAGTGATGAAGATTTTCGAGCCGTTGATGACGAAACCGCCATTGGTTTCTCGAGCGTTCGTGCCCATGCCGCCGGAATCGCTGCCGCTGCCGGGTTCGGTCAATCCCCACGCGCCGAGGCGTTTGGCGCTGGCGAGGTCGGGCAGGAATTCTTGTTTTTGCGCTGGCGTTCCTGCGACCATGATGTGACCGCTGCACAGTGAATTGTGCGAGGCGACCGTTAACGCAAGGCTGCCGTCCACGCTGGCGACCTCTTCGATGATGCGGGCAAAGGTTGCCGTCTCGAGCGCCGAACCGCCGTACATCTCGGGCGTTTGCGCACCCATCACACCCATCGCGCCGAGCTTCTGCACCAGGTTGTGCGGGAATTCATGTGTCTGATCGCGTGCTGCCGCGCCGGGTGCAACCTCGGTTTTGAGGAAGTCTTTCAAACTCTCGAGGATGTCTTGTTGTTCACGGTTCGGTTCAAACCAGAGTGGGTTCGAGGTTGGGCGTTCACTGGATTGTTCGGCCAATGGTTCGGTCAGTGCGGTCATGTGATCCTCCGGGTTGCGATGCCAGAAGCATAACACTTTTTTGTGAAATCTGGAAAAAACGTCATACGTTAAGGGATGTGAATTGGATTCAACTTGAGAAAAACCCAAGTCAAATACATCACACTTGTTGGGTGCGCCAGTGGATTCTTTACTTCGGGCCGAACCAGGAACTTGCCACGGTACTCGCCTCGCCCGTCTCGAGCACACGCAACTTACCGGGATTCAACAAACCTTTGGGATTGAAACGTTTGACACCCTCGAGCACAACCTCGCCGGACCAACGCGAATCACCATCCAAGTAATGCGTGTGCGGATCGGCAATCGGAGCGCCGATCTCCTCGAAGTACGCCTGAATCTCGAACAGGCGTTCCGGCGTCGTGAAACGAATCAACGGCAAACTGCCCGCGACCAACACGCCGCCCGCTGCCAATTGCTCGCGGATGAACTCGAGGTGCATCAGAACTTCATCGCCAAATTTCGCTTTGAGTAATCGGGTTTGCTCGAGCAACTTGCCCGCCTCGAACCTTGCCTGCGTGTAAGTGATTCCCGGATCGGTTTTCATCGCCCAGAGCGTCGTGTGGTTCCAAGAAAAATCTGAGAGTGCGAAACTGCCGGTGTGGTACTTGTCGCTCGGGTTGAACCAATCCAGAGTGCCCGAATAATTTTCGGCTCGAGTTTTGAGCGTCCGTGTCATGCCAGATTCGAGTTCGAGCATCACGGCGCTACGGCCCTCGACGACACCACCGGCTTTGACCAACGGCGTGAAGTAACTTGGGATCGGCCATTCGTGAATGCCAACCTCACGCTTCATCAACTCAGAATCGGCAGCGATCTCATGCGCGAATTGGATTGCCTGCTCGAGCGTCGGAAATGAAAACACGCTCTCCTCCCAGGCGGTCGCCGGTGCGAGCGCGACCGTCAACTCGGTCATGATTGCGGTCGTGCCGTAGGCGTGAATCACCGGCATGCAATCCCAACCGGACAGGCGCACCGGCTCGGGATGCTCAGACATCGGCACGACTTCAACACTGATGATCAAACCGTCCCAGAGTGTGCCGTACTGAATCGAACCGACGCCACCGAAACCTCCGCCGACGAATCCACCGAGCGTTGCGGTGGCCCAAGTGCTCGGGTACATGCGCAACTCGCAACCGACCTCACGGGCGGCACGTTCGAGTTGACCCATGCGCACACCAGCCTCAACGCGGGCAGTTCGCGCAATTGGATCAATACTGATGATCTTGTTCATGCGATGCAAGCTGGCGACAATGCCGCCGTGCATTGGGACCGCCTGACCGTAATTGCCGCTGCCCGCACCACGGATCGTCAACGGAATTCCATCTCGAGACGCGAGCGAAATCACCGCGCACAACTCCGCACCCGATTCCGGCGCGACCATCACCTCGGCACGTTTGTCACGCAGCAACTCGAGCAACACCGGCGAAAACCCGTACTGATCCTTGCTGAACGTCTCGAGCACCTTCGAGTCGGTAAAAACGTTTTTGCTGCCGACGATGGTTTCAAGTGCGGACAGGGTTTCGGGAGACATGGATCAGCTTAAAGTGAAAAGTGGAAAGTGAAAAGTAACACCCGATCATCTCGAGGAGTTTCTGAGCGAAATGGCTCGAGCTTCGTTTGAGAATTCAAAAGGTTTTGACTTGGCTTTCCACTTTCTTGCTCGCAAGACAGCACCTTCTTGATCCTAACCCAGCACCTAACGGGCAGGATCGCTTCTTGCCGCCAAACCAGCACCTTACGGGCTTCTTGATCCCAAAGCAGCACCTATCGGGCTTGGATCGCTTGCGGC
>JAYURE010000176.1:0-2097 GCA_043756345.1 Deinococcales bacterium
TCGCCCTTTGCCCTCACGCACGCTCGAGGTAGCATTCAAGCTGTGAGTTCTGACCGTACCCAGCGCACCCCAGATCTACGTGTCATGGTGGCCCAAGCCCGAGGTGGCCGCGTGATGCGCACACCGTTTCTCGAGGCGAGCACGCTTGACCGTCGCGCCCTCGCCGCCGATGGCGTTCGTTTCGCCGTGCATGGTGGTTTCACCGATCCGGCCCGCGTGATTTACACCCTCTACCCGGAGCACATTCCCAACGTCGATGATCCGGTGCGTGTCGTGCGCGTCGATGGTGATTTCCCGCCCGAAATTGATCTCGAGGATTTGTTGGTCGCCTTGAACATCCCCGAAGATTTGCTCGGTGATGCCCGAGAAAAACAGGGTGATTTTCTGATCGCCACGACCGCCAAAGGTTTGAAAACACTCGAGGCGAATTCGCAATACCGCCTTCGTGGTCAACCCGTTGAACTCGAGTTTTCAGTGGTCGATGCCAGCGACCTCGAGCGGTCCAACAAAACCCGAGCCGTGGTCGTGCCGAGCATGCGCTTGGACGTGATTGGCGCAAAAGGTTTCGGTGTTTCTCGAGCCTATTTTCAGCAAGGTATCGAGGGTAAAAAAGTTCGCATCAATGGCAGTCTCGCCACCTCGAGCGCCCAAGTTCGAGAGGGCGACACGTTGATCGCCGAAGGTCTTGGTCGCATCGAATTCAAAAAGATTTTGAACGAAACCAAACGTGGCAATTGGAAACTCGAACTCGAGATTCACAAGTAGATTAATGGCTCGAGATATCAGGTCCAAGCAATCAGGCTCGAGATACCAGATTCGCACAGGAGCATCATGACAACACCAAAAAAAGCACTGTTCGTCTGGGGCGGCTGGGACGGTCACGAACCCAAACAATGCGTGGATCTCTTCGCACCAATCCTCGAGAACGAAGGGTACGACGTGACGATTTCCGACACGCTCGAGACGTACCTCGACCATGACCTGATGCGAGCACAAGACTTGATCGTGCAGGTTTACACCATGAGCACGATCACGCCCGAACAAGAAAAGGGCTTGCTCGAGACGGTCAAAGCGGGCAGCGGTTACGCCGGTTGGCACGGCGGCATGGCGGACGCCTTTCGCAACAACACCGAGTATCAATTCATGGTCGGTGGGCAGTGGGTGGCGCATCCGGGCAACATCATCGATTACACCGTGAATGTGACGAACTCGAGCGATCCAATCACGGCTGGAATCACTGATTTCAACATGAATTCCGAGCAGTACTACATGCACGTGGACCCGGGCAACGAAGTCCTCGCCACGACGAAATTTTCTGGCGAGCATTGCGAATGGATTGCGGACACGATCATGCCGGTCGTTTGGAAACGACGCTGGGGTGCGGGCAAGATTTTCTACTCTGCGCTCGGGCATGTGCGCAAAGATTTTGATGTTCCCGAGGCTCGAGAGATGCAACGGCGCGGCATGCTCTGGGCAACGCGTTGAATAGCTTGGGCTGAGAATTCAGGCGAACAGGTGATTCAACAACGGCACGATGTTGACCACCGGCGTTTCATACGGGTGAACGCGACGCACCACCTCGAGCGCGGCAGGTACGAGATCACGCGCACAATTCATCTCGAGGCGGCACTCTTCGCCATGTTCGAGCTTGCCGATTTCGCCCTGATACGGGTCGCTTCCTGGCAGTGGTCGCCATGAACCGGAAACCTTGGACATGCTCGAGCAGTGATCGTAATTGCCAATTTTTCCGACACCGATTTTGGCGAGTTCGTCACGCAGTAAATTCGCGTGCGATTCTGGAATGAAAATCTCGAGTTTGACGGTTTCGGTCATGGCGGGATTCTACCGAAGTCATGATTGGCTCGAGTCTTCGGTAAGATCAAGTCAGCACAATGACGATATTGACCGAGCCGATCCATTTGTTTTTTGAGGAGACGAATGCACAAACTCTTGCAACGCCTTGATGAGATCGCGCAATCCCTCGAGCATTCTGGTCATGCACTCGCACTGATCGGACTGGGTTCGGTCGGCTTGGAACTCGAGCGTTTGGATGCGCATTCGGATTTGGATTTCTTCGTGATCGTTGAGGATGGCTTC
>JAYURE010000177.1:0-2096 GCA_043756345.1 Deinococcales bacterium
TCTACCCGAAGGACAACACGCCCGGTTGCAGCATCGAGGCCAACAAATTCGAGCAGGCGCTCCCAGAATTTCAGGCACTCAGCGCGACCGTGATCGGCGTCAGCACCGACTCAAGCGCGTCGCACACGAAATTTCGTGAGAAATGCAGTTTAACGTTTCCACTGCTGGCAGACACGGATAAAAGCATCTCGAAAGCCTACGGCGTGCTCGGCGGTCTGACCGGATTGCTGGGTGTGGCGGATCGGCAAACCTTTTTGATCGACCCGGAAGGCAAGATCGCGCAGCATTGGAAGCGCGTGAACCCAATGACGCACGCGGTTGAAGTCAAACGCGAACTCGAGGGTCAAATCAACGCGGCTCGGGTTTAAAGATCTGACGGGTTCTCGAGGGTTTCGCGGTCCTCAAGAACCTGCAAGGCCAAGGCTTCAACTTTGGATTTCGCCTCGAACCGACTCTGACCATAAACGAGAACACCGGGAAGCTCGAGGATTTCGGCAATCCAACGGTCATCGTCTTCGCGGTCAAACTCGAGCGTGAAGTTCATAACAGCTTGACCGGCAATCGCCCGGTCGCTTGCGTCTCGCCACGCAAGACACGCAGTAAAGCCTCGAGTGCTTCGGCACGGCAACCGTAAGTCAGGATTGCGGGCGCAGGATTGCCGTTTCTTGATCCGACACCAGCACCTATCGGGCTTGGATCGCTTGGGCCGCCTCGAGTCACATCGTTGACCGTGTACGCATTCCACAGCACGAGGTGCAAATCGGCCTGTGCGAGTTCAGCCAAAGCTCGAGCAGCATCTCGTAATCGGTAGCGGCTGGTGCTGGCGAAAACGATCACTTCGCCAGCTTCTCGGGCTTGACGCACGCGATCAGAAACGGTTTCGGGCGCGTAAGCTGGGTACAGAATCGGCGTGACTTTGTAAACGCTCGAGAGCAGTTTTGCCAGGTCTTTTCCAGGCACGCCGACTTCGGAAACATTGTCTTCGGGTACTTCGTCCGGTGCGATCAGCACAATCCTCGAGCCAGGTTTAGGAAGTTGAACATCACCAACTAATGTGATGCCTTGCGTCCACGCATCAACAATTCTGGCCCGATCTACAATCTCGAGGCGGTCATTAAAATCGAGCGAAATTGCTGGGAATTCCACAGCGAGTTTGTGCAATCGCTCGCAGGCAGTTTCGATTGTTTTGCTCGAGATTTCCCCACTTGCAGCGGCAGCTTCAATCGCCTCAAACGTCTGCACTTGCGACTCGAGACTGCCGAGCGCTTCAACCATGTCCGCTCCAGCATTGATGCTCATGACGGCGGCATCGCCACGACCGTAATGGTCATCAATCGCTTTCATGCCCATCGAATCGGTGACGATCACGCCTTCGTAGCCGCCACGTTCGCGCAGCAATCCGGTCAAGATTTTTCTTGAGAGTGTCGCGGGCAGGTCAGGATCAATCGTTGGATAAACGATGTGCGCCGTCATCAGACTTGGCAATGCTGGCGCGAGGCCACGAAACGGAACGAGTTCGTACTCCTCGAGCCCTTCCAGGTTGCGGTTCACGGTTGGCAAATGCAAATGCGAATCCAAGAACGTATCGCCATGACCAGGAAAATGCTTGCCGCAGGCGGCCACACCTTCAGACATCAGGCCCTTCGCCCACTCGAGCGCCAGTTGCGTGACGCGCTGCGGGTTCTCGCCAAAACTGCGGTCCGAAATCACCGGGTTGCGCGGGTTGTTGTTCAAATCCAGAACCGGCGCGAAATTCCAATTCAGGCCCATCGCCCGCATTCCCCTGGCGACGGTGGCCCCAATCGCGTATGCCGTCTCGAGGTCGTCCGATGCGCCCAAACTCATGCCGGACGGTGGCGCGGGCAGTTGCGGCGTGCGCCAAACGCCACCACCCTCCTGGTCAATCGCAATCAGCAGTTCTGGCCCGAGAATCGCTTTCAGATCATGAACGAGTTGCCGCACCTGCAAGGTCGAAACGATGTTCTTGCGAAACAAAATCACGCCACCCGGCTGGAATTTCTCGAGGTGCGCGGCGACCTGAGGCTCGAGGATCGTGCCGGGAAAATCGATCATCATCAGGCGGGAAACGTCAGACA
>JAYURE010000178.1:0-5690 GCA_043756345.1 Deinococcales bacterium
CGGCAAGAACACCAGTTTTTTAGATGCTTCAGCTACGCAGGAAACCGTTGAGAAAGACTTCTTAAATTATCTTGAATCTCAGTGTATTTTCGATCTAACTTGACTATTTCCTTACTGCCTATTTGACTGCACTTATATCGTGCAGCTTGCATCCGATTCTCAAGTCTTGCCCAAGATGCTCTAATCGCTACAAAATCATTTTCTGTATCAATCAGTCGCAATAACCGTGTGTGTTGAATTGTAAAATCTCCCCGATGCGTGTGTGGAGACCATTTTGGATCACCCGCACCGGGATCATAGTCATTTCGCCATTTTCTAAACCCACCGTCTCGGTGCAAATACTCATGCAACCTATGAAGCGTGGCATAGTACATCGCCATTAATTGCGCTTCATTGACTTCAATAAGTTGGGCAGCTTGCAATACCGAAACTGCTTTCTCAAGCCGCAATGCTGTTTCAGCATGTTCTGCTGCGGCTTGAGCATCATCAACGGTGGAGTTTGGTTGCATGAGCAACCTGCCACTCCCATGAATCGTCTTCGATGGGAAACAAAAAGTAATCCAAATCGAAATTCACAGGGCGTAGATTAAAGAAAGCATCTTCTGCTTCATCAGTAGAGGCGATGACGATAAAGGTGTTTCCAGTACGGTATAAATCCAGTCCAGGAATCTCAAGTACGGCACGTACAAACGCATTAACGTTTACTTCGGTAGGCGAAGAAATCCAGCCGGTAGCCTCGACCAAGGCAGCCAGGATTTCTGTTTTTTCTTGCTCAAGCTCTGCAACTCGAGCCTGGAGAGTCGATATCATCACATACACATTAGCGGTTGAAGATGAACCTAAGCTTCGAGTTTCTGCCGTGATTGTGAGGCCAGCGACTTCTAAACGTCGCTCATCAATTCGATTCTCAAAATAATGCTGAACCGTATGTGTTCTTCCGACAAACTGATATTCGCTCATGAGGAAGAGCTTTCATGGTGTGTGGTTGGTGCGGGAGATACTTCTGCTTTTGCAATGATCTCATCCAGGCTTTCGCGCAGATTCATGGCATCAGCCAACGATAAGGCGAATCTACCCAGCGGTGTTGCTTTCACTCCTCTTTTCATTGCAATGGGAAGCTGTTCAGGAGTAAGCGCACCAGGGTCTAGAAACCCAAAATCCATAAAAATAGTTGCACCAAGTTGCTGACAAATCACCACATTTGCAAAAGCAGGTTGGCGGGGTTCGTTTGGAAGTTCAATTTTCACTCGAGGCTGGCTTGGTATTTGAGATTGAGTCACAACTTCCTCCAGCGGTGCTTTTAATGGCCTAGTGGTTTGGGGTCTTTATCTTAGCCTGAATGCATCAGAAAATGAGTGATTCTGAACAAAGCACTTTCAAACTTCGCTCACCGCACTCGAGGCTGAAGTTTTCAAATCAAAAATCCTTTACGCCGTTTTGTACGCCTCGAGAATCACGTCCGCGAAGGCTTCCGTGCCAACATTCCCGCCCAAATCTCCGGTGCGTGGCCCATGCTCGAGTGCGATGTCCACGGCTTTCTCGAGCCGGTCTGCGGCGCTGTGTTCGCCAATGTGCCTGAGCATCAGCGCGGCGGCCAGCACGGTTGCGGTCGGGTTGGCAATCCCTTGGCCCGCGATGTCCGGGGCGCTGCCGTGAACGCTTTCAAAAACCGCGTGTTCCTCGCCGATGTTGCCCGAGGCGGCAATCCCCAACCCGCCGACCAGTCCCGCCGTCAAATCCGAGATGATGTCACCGAACAGGTTGGTCGTGACGATCACGTCGAAACGTTCCGGGCGAACCACCAACTGCATGGCGCAATTGTCGATGATGATGTCCTGCGTTTTCACATCCGGGTATTTCGCGGCCTCCTCGAGTGCGCTGGTCAAAAACAATCCCTGCGTAACCGGCAGCACGTTCGCTTTGTGCGCGATGTACAAACTCTTGCGGGCTCGGGTGTTCGCCAGCCGTGCCGCGTACTCGCCGATGCGGTGGCTGGCGCGGCGCGTGATGACCGTATCGGCGATGGCGACCTCGCCGTTGGCGTAGAGGCGTTCCTGTTCGACATACAAGCCTTCGGTGTTTTCACGCACGATGATCAAATCCACTCCGGGCCTCGAGCCTGGAACCGGATGGTGCTTGGCGGGCCGAACGTTGGCGTACAAATCCAGGCTTTTGCGCATGTGGCGAATCGCGCCTTTGAAACCCGCAACTTTCTTGCTCGGGCTGGTCGCCGCGCCGAAGAGGGTCGCCTCGGTCGCCTTGACCTTCTCGAGGGTTTCGTCCGGGACGCTGTTGCCGCTGCGTTCAAACAATTCCCAGCCCGCCTCGGCGTAGACCCATTCAAACTCGAGTTCGCCGCTGACTTGCATTCCTTCCAGAACCCGTTTGGCGGCGCGGATGACTTCGTGACCGATTCCGTCGCCTTCGATCAGGCAGATTTGATGTTTTGGCATGTTGTTGTCCTCGTTCCTGTGGATTGGGTGCGCGTTCCGGCTCGAGAATCGCGTGATGTGCAACCGTTTCAGGTTAGGCGGCGGCCCGAGAATGCGCAAGTCGTTCCCGTGGAAGTGACAACCCGAGTTGAATCCATTGGCTCGAGATACTGGGTTGAATCTTGAGTTCCGTCACGATTCTACCGTGAGGTGTGTCCCGGCAATCCTCGGCGTGAGACTTTAGACTTCAAGCATGAAACGCTTCTTGATCGCCCTCGGAATGTTCGCCCTCGTTGCCTGCGCTCCGGCCCGGACTTTGGATCGTTTTGTCGAACGCCAACCTGACCCGATCAAAGACCAGGGGGCTCACAACGTTCCGGTCGAATGGTGGTACTTCAACGGGCACCTCGAGACGAAAGCTGGCCCCATCGCCATCGCCTCGACGATTTTCAAAGTGCAATTTCCGGCCGAGGCGAAATACGGCCTGGTCCCGATTCAGAGCATCCTCGAGCAATTTCATTTCGGACATTTCGTGGTGATAGACAAAACGAGCGGCAAACTCGACTACGCCGAGCACACGACCTTGCGTGGCGAAACCACCGGAAGCTCGAGCACCGAACGCATGGACAACCGCCTCGCCGATTGGCGCAGCACCCGCGAAGCCGACGGATCGTACACGCTGCTCTCGAGCCTGAACGATGGGCGCGTGATGGACTTGAAACTCGTGCCAGAACGCCCCGAAGTGGTTCATGGTCCCGGCTGGAGCGGCAATTTACAAACTGGACGCTCGTACTATTACAGCGCCACGCGCCTCAAAGTCAGTGGCACGTTCGGCGGCGAACCTGTCACCGGTCGCGTCTGGTTCGATCACCAATGGAGCCCACTCGAGGGTGATGGCGGCGCGAGCATCACACCGCGCTGGGATTGGTTTTCCTTGCAACTCGAGGATGGGCGCGACATCATGGTGTATCAACTTCGCGGCCCGGACGGAAAGCCAGTCGATGCGTTCATCTCGAGCACCACCGGCGACGGGAAAGCCGTTGAGAGCCGTAAATTTCAACTCAGCGCATGGAAATTCTTCAAAGCCCCCAGCGGCACCACCTACCCGACCGCCTGGTTTTTGAAACTCGAGGATGGCACGGCCTTAACGATCCGGGCGACCGTTGAAAACCAAGAGATTCCCTCCCAAGGTAGCGCCGGATTTCCGTACTACGAGGGTGCCGTCACCGTGACCGGTAGCGTGCGCGGCGAAGGCTTCATGGAATTGACCGGTTACGCGCCACTGCCCGCCAACCCGTTCATCTCGAGGTGAGGTCAAGCATCAGATGCGACCGCTACGATGTCTCACAATGGGTTTTTTATACGGAGACTTAAGCCGTAGGCATGGTTAAGCCGTATCCGAAAGTACGGTGTCAGGCACGCCAAAAATGACCATCTCGAAGGTGGGATGAGCCTGTACCATAGGAGTTAATGTCTGCCCCGGACACAGCAATACCAGTACACGCACCAATGCTCGAGGGTCATTTGCGACAACAGCAGATTCCACCCTTGCTCGAATTCCTGCTGTCCTCGAATCACACCGGCACGCTCGAGCTTGAAGGCCCAGGCGAACAGAACGGCGAGATTTTTGTGCAGGCCGGACAAGTGCTGTTCGCCAGTTGCGAAACCTTAGAGGGATTCATGCGCGGCATGAACGCACTCCGCGCCGTGCTGCGCTGGCCGTTCGCCTACTTCACCGTTACCGAAAACCTGCCCGAGAACTTCCCATCAAACATCACCGGATCGATCACGCACCTCTTGCTGGACGCCTCACGGCTCGAGGATGAAAGCGGCCTGGTAAACCTGCCAGAACACGGCAAATTGCGGGTCCGATCCAACTTGCATGCGTATGACGAACTCGGGCCATTGGCGATCAAGGTCTACCAGAAAGCCGGACGAACCGGCAGCACCGTGCAAAGCGTACGCAACGCCTTCCCAGAAATGGATGTCACACCCGTCCTGGGCGAACTGTGCTCGAGCAACCTGCTGGACATCGAGGCGTTCAACCCGCTCAAACAAACAGAAGCCAGCGAAAACTCGCTCGCATTCATCGACGGCATCACACCAGTTCGGGTCACACACACCGCGCCGACCCTTCAAGAAACCAGCATCAAAGCCTTGAATCACCTGCACGAAACTGTTTTCGCCCTCGTGGATGGAACCCGCACCGGCGAAGAAATCAGGCTCGAGTTGCGGATCGCACCGGGCAAATTACGTGAGGCCTTGCAGAATTTACGGGCGGTAGGACGGGTGGATTACGCATAGGGCCAGTGGAAAGTGCCAATAACCAGGGCAACAGCAAGGATCTTGGCTCGAGGAATTTGGGTTCCAAATGTGTGGCTGGCGAGGGCGAACACAGGGTTCGCCCCTACGAGAAATCTTGTCCTGCTCGCCACGTTCAGCCCAAGCGAGACTGAATTCCGGCTTGAGGCTGCATGCTCGAGGTTGACAAATTCCGCCAATTCGTGCGAACCTTTGAACGTGCAACGCAACAGCGGCTACTTTTTTTCGTATTGGTTCGGCTAACACCGGGTCGTCGAAAAGCAGTTCCCAATTCGACCCGGCCCGCGCCGGGGATTTTTTTTGCTCGAACCAGCAAAACCAGTCCGACAACACCCAAAGCAGACTCTCGCGCCAAAAAATCCCACAGAAAACCCCAGGAGGAACCACCCATGCCACTCGAGAACACCAACATCGACCGTTTCGAACCCCTGATCGCCCCAAAAACCATCAAATCAGAACTGCCAATCAATGCCAAAGCTGCCCAAACCGTGGCTCGAGCCCGCGAGAACACCCGCAGCATCCTGCGCGGCACCGACAAACGCCTGCTGGTCATCTCCGGGCCTTGCTCGATTCACGATGCGGACCTGGCGCTCGAGTACGCGGCTCGTCTCGCCAAACTGGCCGTGAAATACGAAGACCAAATGGTGGTTTTAATGCGTGTCTACATGGACAAGCCACGCACCACGATTGGTTGGCGCGGCTTTCAAAACGATCCCGACATGGATTTCACCAACAATTTTCTGGGCGGATTGCGCCGCACCCGAGACCTGTTGATCCAAATCAACGCCATGGGCGTGCCCGCCGCGACCGAATGGCTCGATCCGTTCGCACCGCAGTACGTTTCTGACCTGATCGCCTGGGGCGCAATCGGAGCCCGCACGACCGAATCGCAAACACACCGGACGATGGCGAGCGGACTTTCGATGCCGATTGGTT
>JAYURE010000179.1:0-2089 GCA_043756345.1 Deinococcales bacterium
CAGTTAAAAAGCTAGGACAGTGCGGGAGTAACTCAGCTGGTAGAGTGCCACCTTGCCAAGGTGGATGTCGAGAGTTCGAATCTCTTCTCCCGCTCCAAAAAATGGAACCGCTCGAGTACAATGACTCGAGCGGTTCTCGTCATGTTGGTCTGAGTGTGGAATCTGGGCTGAGCCGGATAGTAGGAGGATTACAGAATGATTGCGAAAGTGATTGTCGCCGACGAAATCCAACATGCTCCTCAGATTCGTGAACTGTTCTGGGAATATCTTCAGTGGGCGAATGCCAACGTCAACAAAGAGTTCCAGATCAGCTTTGATATTGCTACCATGCTTGAAGGTGATATGAAGGATTTGCGCAAGTTCATGCCTTCCCACGGGCGTTTGCTCCTGGGCTATTCAGGCGCAAACCTCGCTGGGGTAGCGTGCTTAAAGAAATTGACCTCCAGTGTCGGAGAGATTAAACGGATGTACGTGCGCCCTGAAAATCGTCAGCAGGGATTAGGCCGTGCCCTGATCCAGGAAATTCTTCAGGAGGCACATCAAGTCGGGTATCAGTTGATCCGTTTGGACAGCGCACGATTCATGACGGAAGCGCATCAGCTTTATCGTTCGATTGGTTTCAAAGAGATCGAGGCATACGAGGGCAGCGAGATACCGCCAGGATTTCAGGATCACTGGATATTTATGGAACTGCCATTGACCCCAAGCGAGTCTTGAAACCAAATTCTTTCTCACCTCGAGAGGGGATTTTTCATGCCGCCTCGAGTCCCCACACTCTTCCAGCCTCGCCATCATTCAGGGCAGCAATTCGAAAAAATCCATGTTCACCGGTTTGACCAACGAGAAGTGTCGCCTGTCCAACGTCAAGATCTGTTTGATCTGATACCGTTCCGCCAACGCCATCACGCTGGCATCGGCAATACCAAGTGGCACATCTGGGTAACGGGCCATGACCTCGTTGGTTCGGGCGAAATCGGTTGAATCAAAACCCAGCAACTCGAGGTCGCCATGTTCCACGCCAGCAAAAAAGGCTCGGGCGACATGAGCGCCCAAGTATTTGCTGACCAAATAATCGATTTCGGCAAGCAGGGTCACGGGCAGGAGCAAGTGTTGTCCCAAGTAGGATTGCACGGCTTGGTGATGACTTTCGCTGGTGTCGAGTAGCGCAATCACTGCGCCCGTGTCGATCAGGATGGGTCTGGTGGTCATTCCCTGTGTTCCAAGGTTTCAAACAGCAATTCCTCGGCGCTCGAGCCCAAATCGGATCGCCCTGAACTTGCCATGCCGACCCAGGCGGGTTTGGTTTTTGGCGTGGTTTCGCGGCGTAAAAGCTCCAAGATGAATTCTTCGGGGCTGCTGTGTTTTTGTTTGGCGAGTTGATTGATGTGGTTGGCAAGGTCTGGTTCCAACTCGAGTTGTAACGTCATGATGCACCTCTTGGTTCTGGGTGAAGTGTACTCGAAAAACAGGTGCTTGATCTGCCTCGAGCCATCACCCAGAAAACGCTTCCTCGAGCGTGATCGTTTCACCTCGTTTGATCTCCTCACGACGTTCACGCAACAGATCTTGCAGCGTCTGGCTTCTCGAGAGCAGCAAACGTTCGAGGTCCGCGTCATCTTCTGGCACGATCAGCACCGCCGCCGTCTTGCCGTTCTTGGTGATGACCGTGGGATTGTTTTTGGCCTCTTCGATGATGCTCGAGAGTTTGTCTTTGGCTTCGGTCAGTCCGATGATTCTCATGTGCTCACCTCGCGTCCTTGAATGAACAGTTTTTCCTGGCGTATTTCACCGATGGCGATCACTTCGACAATGCCGAGGAATTCGATGATGTCGGCGGCTTCTGGGTCTGGTGTGCTGGTGATGTCGTACAAGATTCGGTATTGGTTTTGTTTGCCGCAGCGCAATTCCCAGGTGGCGGTTTGGATGTTTTGCACCAATGGTTTTCGGTTGGTGGTTTCAACGTTTGCTTCGTGCAGCAGTTGAGTTTGAATGGCTTGTTGGATGCTGGAATGGTGTTTTTTGGGGATGTACTCGAGGTCTTTGCGGATGCTTTTGGCAAGAATGATCTCGAACGGCACGGGTTGGATTC
>JAYURE010000180.1:0-5666 GCA_043756345.1 Deinococcales bacterium
GTTCAAATTTGGGATGCCACCATCAACGACGGGCTGAATGAACCGTACTGACCCTCGAGCCAACCCCAAACGAGGGCAGGTCTGGTGGGTCGATCATGATCCGGCTTTGGGGTCAGAACCGGCCATGACCAGACCCAGCATTATCGTATCGAGCGACGAACACAACGAATTCATGGCTACCGTGACGGTTTGCCCGCTGACCTCGAGCACAAAACGGGTTTACGATTTCGAGGTTTTCATGATCGCAGGCGATGGTGGCATTCCCAAAGATTCCAAAGCGCAACCGCAACTTGTGCGAAGCGTCAGCAAGCAACGACTGCTCGGATATTTGGGAACGGTTTCGGAAACCACGCTCGAGTTGGTTGATGAGGGGCTGAAAACGCATTTTGGGTTCGGACACTGAAAACGAAATCAACGCGATTCGATTTTGATGGTTTCTGGTGCGACAGGTTCGAGCGGGTTGGTTTTGTACGTGTACTCGCCTGTGAATTTTGCAAGCGCAATGGTTGCATGACCGTTCGCAATGCCTCGTTGTACTTGATCGACGTTTACTGCGGCAAGCGTTCTGGAGAAAGACGTATAAGAAATTGTCCCGTCAGCATCGACTTGTGCGAGGTACGCATAGCGGGATTTTTGTTGCGTTTCGGTCACTGATTGTTTCGTGATGGGATTCATACTTTGAACTGTGATTTGCCCTTCTCGAGACAGTACCGCCACCACAGTTCCGGGTTTCATTTTTGTTTGGATGGTGTGGTTGAAAGTCTTTTTTGGCTTCAGGACAGTCACGTGTGTAAACCGCTGATTCTCGGTGGTAAACCAAAGGGGTTCTGTTGTTCCACCAGGCAGGTATCCATCCAAGTTTGAGTAAAGCAATGCTCCAAACAGCGTATTGGCTTTGAGCGGCGAATCCGATGTGCCGAGCACGAAAGCAGTTTTGCCAACTCGGATTCGTGGATTTTCCCAGCCTTCAATGTATATCGGCAAAGCTGTAGCGCGAAGCTGGATGAGAAAGAACTCCAGAGGCAAGTAACCTTCAACAACTGGGACGGTCACTTGGTTGCCTTTGCTGTCTTTCCAATCTTGGTTTGGCAATTCGTTCAGGGTGGCAGCGTTGCCTTCGGGGAAACGAATGGTGGTTGCACCTTCAATGCCATAATTTTCAAACGCAACACCCATTGGCTCAAGGACAGCGCGTAGGATTTTTAAGCTGACCGAAAATCCAGATTCGCATGGAAGTTCATCTACGCCAATCTTAAAGGTCAGCTTTTTGTCCAATAAGCACGCTTCGGTTGGGTACACGGTCGTCCCTGTGATTTGTGCCGTGCTCAATTGCGTACCCATGAAAACGAACGTCGCCAATGCCGCCGTTAAAACCCCTGCTCGTATCGTGGTTGGCACGCTGTAGACCCCTTTCATTCCAGAATTGATTTCTCGAGCTTCACCCAAATCTGCAATCGCCAATTTGATCGCGTCTGTTTCGCTCGAGCCTGCAATCTCGTAACGTTGCGCCCGATGCCGGATGTGCGACTCGAGTTCTCGCCGCACGGTTTGGCGTTCATGGCCCCACAATCCCCGGCTGGCTTGACGAAGATACTTCTCGAGGTCGGTCATGGTTTCCTCCAGAGTGTTTCGACTTTCTGGTTGAATTGTTGGAACGCCCGTCGTTTTTCCTCGAGCGCTTTCATTCCACTTTGGCTGATCGCGTAGTACCGGCTGGGCATTCCTCCGCGTGGGCTGGGTTTGAAGCTGGCACTTAGGAAGCCTTGTTGGGTCAGTCGGTGCAGTGCTGGGTAGACGCTGCCCTCTTTGAATTCAAAGTAGCCGTCGGTTTGCGTGTTGGCCTCTTCGATGATTTCCAGGCCGTACATTTCACTGTGCTCGAGGATGCTTAAGAGGATCAGTTCGAGGTTGCCTTTGAGAAGGTTTGGATCGGCAGTCATGTGGCCTCCTGGGGTTTGAGATGTCTCGACTCGAGCCATAGTTTATCTATAGCTAAAGCTAAGCGAGGACTCTGTTTTTGTCAAGCGACCTCTCGAATGTTGTTTCTCAACCTTGATTTAAGTACGCCAATGGCGTATCACAGTATTCGAGATGGAACTTGTTGAGACCAATATCTTCAGCCCTACCCAGAAGAAAACCCTGACACTGGTGGTGAAACAATGGCAAGCAAAAAGAAATACATGACCGACGAGGACTTCGGGCAACTCCTGCAAAGCGCCAATGAAATGACCGAAATTCTGCAAGGCAAACGTCCAGCATCCAGGGTCATTCGGGTTAAAGCTCTCGGTGCGCTGCCCGCCCGAATCGAACAGGGTATTGCTCGAGCAGACCTCGCTTTAATGCTCGGTGTCAGCGCCCGCACAATCGAAAATCGGGAACAGGGAAGACGGCGCGTGCCACGCATGGCCCGCATCATTTTGAACATCGCCAAACAGAACCCAACGGTGCTCGAGCAGGCCAGCCGAAACGAAGCGCAGGTCAAATAAAGCTTCACGCCCGGTCAAATCGGGCGTGAATGTGATTTGTCTTCAAACTTGAGCTTCTGTGTTTAACGTCGTCCGAAGTTCGCGCCGCCCGCCACCGGTGCCGCCGGTGCCGCCGTCGCCGGACGGTTTGCCGCCGGTGCCGCCGCCGCCTCGGATTGCTGCGCCACGATCCGGGCGTACTCTTTGGCATCCACAGCTCGAGACAGGCCGGTTTCGTAACTGACCAGCTTGCGTTTGACCAAATCCGCCAAGCAGTTGTCCATGGTGCTCATGCCGACGTTGGCGCTGGTCTGAATGGTGCTCATCAGTTGGTAGGTTTTTCCCTCGCGGATCAGGGCGCGAACGGCGGGCGTGGCGATCATGACTTCGTAAGCGATCACGCGACCGTCTCCGGCCATGCGTGGCAAGATTTGCTGCGTCACGACCGCGACCAAGTTGTTCGCTAGTTGCACACGAATCTGTTCCTGCTGCGCCTCGGGGAAAACGTCGACGATACGGTCAATCGATTCTGGGGCGCTGTTGGTGTGCAATGTGCCCATGACCAAGTGACCGGTTTCTGCGGCGGTCACGGCAGATTTGATGGTTTCGTAATCACGCATTTCTCCGACCAGAATCACGTCTGGGGCTTCACGCAAAACGGCTCGCAGGGCGCTCTCGAAACTGCCGGTGTCCGGGCCGATCTCGCGCTGATTGACAATTGAATTCTTGTGCGGATGGTTAAACTCAATCGGGTCTTCGATGGTGACGATGTGCATTTTTTTGTTGGTGTTGATGTAATCGATCATCGCCGCCAATGTGGTGGATTTTCCCGAACCGGTCGGGCCGGTCACGAGCACCAGTCCACGTGGCGCGTTGGCAATATCGATGACGATGTTGGTCGGCAGGCCCAGGTCATGCACGCCTTTGACGTTGGTCGGGATCAAACGCAAGACACCGGCGACGCTGCCGCGCTGCATGAACGAGTTGACGCGGAAACGTCCATAACCGGCCAGCGCGAACGAAAAATCCAGGTCGCGGTGTTCCTCAAAAACCCGCTGGCGTTTTTCGTCCATCATCGCGTACATCAAGCGGCGCGTTTCGTTGGGTGTGAACGGGGTGCTCCATTCGCCGCTGGTGTACTCACCGTGAACCTTGAATTGTGGCGGCAGGCCAGCCGTGATGATGATGTCCGAAGCGCTGCGTTCTACCGCGTACTTGAGGATATCGACGATGGTCATTTCTTGGGAGATTTGCGTCATAAAGTGCCTCGAGATTAATGAAATGGGTCTTTCAAAAAGAGCACAGTGGATGGCTTAAGCTGCGCTCGGCGAACATCTTGGACCGGAGTGTAGCATGCGTTCGTATGGCACTTTTGGTCAGATGACGGGTGGATTTGACCTCAATTCTCGTCGAAGGCTCGAGGTTTTGTTGGGCCGCTTGTCTTGTACCTGTCTGGTAGGCTGACCCTATGTCGGATGAAGCCAACCTCAATCCCAATCTCGAGCCAGATCAGGTCTCGGCAGATTTCGAGCCTGAGACCGCACCGTTTGAGCCTGAGCCGTCCGATACTGAGCCGTCCGATACTGAGCCGTCCGATTCTGAGCCGATGTTTGATTCGTTAACCGGTCAAGCCATCGTGCAACCAGTCGTGCCACAGATCAATCTGGCGGTGCTCGAGGGGCTTTCCAATCAATTGGTCTGGAAGATCGGCAAGGAAGAGGGTTCGGAACGGGTCGTGGTTCGGGTTGGGTATGCGAGCGCCACTGGCAGTTTCCGTGAATTGCCCAAACTGCGCGGCGCGACCGATACCGAGGTTGCGGATGCGGCAAAACTGGGCGAATTGGTTGTCGAATGGATCGAATGAAATCAGACCGAGCGAGAACAGGTCAGGAGCCTGCGTGAAACTCGAGGTTGACCGCGAGTTCGTGCTTCCTTTCCCTGGCCCTGTGGCGCAGGCCATTACCTTTGTGCAAAACGTGCCGGTCAGTCTGGCGCACGTCTCGTTCATCCGAAACCTTCGACTCGAGGGTTCGGATATTTTTGCGGATTTGCGCATCGACGCGCCAATCATCGGTGAGCAACTCCTTGATTTTCACTCACGGCTCGAGACGACCGATGATGGTGCGCGATTGATTGCGCTCGAACGAACTGGAAAAGCCTGGGCCGAGGTCGCCGGTCAAGCCCACGTCACAGCCGACACTGGTCAGGCGAGCGATGCAGCCTCGAGCATCCGTTACCAGTTGCGCATCGTGATTCACCTCGAGTTGCCCGTGACCGACCGTTGGGGTGGACGCGCCTTCGAGAAGATGGCGCACGCCACCGCACAACGATCCATTGAACGCCTCAGCCTCGAGTTTCCAGAAGGTGTACTGGCGGCCATGCGCTTGCCAAACCCTCAAGTTTAGGTATTGGAAATGCCGGACCCGGATAGAATGTGAACGGATACGAAACGCTCGAACCGACCTCGAGCAGCGGTCACTGGTTCGCTGACCTGGAAGGAATTGCCGATGCACAAGCGTTTATTGATTGCCACTGGCCTACTCGCGCTCGGAATTGCGGGCGCACAATCAAACACGACCCAATTGACCAAACCTGAATCCATACGGGTCGGTCCCGGTGGCGTGGATTTTGACAAGGCCGCCGGAGTGAATGTTGCCGCCAAAAACTTTCGCAGCAAAGATGGCATCCTGACGATTGCGATTGTGACTCACACGGCAGGCAATGGATTTTTCAATCCGGTGTACGTCGGTGCGACCGCCGCCGCCGCCGAATTCAGCCGGGCCGGACTGCCGATCAACCTTTTGCGTCTCGGGCCACCAGATGCCGCCGATGACATCCCAGAACAACTCTCGATCTTGCGGGCCGTATTAAGCGACCCAAAAATCGATGGGCTGGCACTGACTACACCACAGGCGGGAGCGTACAAAGACATCATCAACAAAGCCTTCGAGTTGGGCATCCCGGTCGCCACCCTGAACGCCTACGATCCGTACCTGCCGCGTCGCAATCAGATCTCGCACACGGGACAGACCGCGAGTGCCGCCGCGATTGCTGGTGAAGCGCTGGTCAACGATTTGGTCAAACGGCGTGTCTCGAGCGGCAGCATCCTGATCCTCAACGACCTGACTGCGAACGCTGACGAGGCCAATGATCGGGTCAAGTTTGCCAGTGAAGCCATCCGCAATGTCCTGAGGGTCAAAG
>JAYURE010000181.1:0-2084 GCA_043756345.1 Deinococcales bacterium
TCAAACCTGTCTCGAGCCCCAATCTCGAGCCCCAATAAAAATTTCCCGCCCAAACCTCGAGCGGGAAATTCAACCTGTTCTATTTCTCGAGCCCGAGGGTTTTCCTCATTGCTCACTGCTCATTGCTGACCGCTTATTTCTCTGCGATCAAGAAGTAGCTCATGTAACCGCCGCTTGCTTCGCGTGTGTCAAAACGATGCACGGCTTTTGGTTTGCGGAATTGCATCACGGCTCGCAGGACATCGGGGTATTCGCTTTCTTCGAGGTTGAAAACCCAGACTGGGTAATCGTTGGCTTTCTCGAGGAATTCGGAGACCATTTTGAAGTACGCTTCGCGTGAGGTGAAGCGGTCGCCGAAGGTGCCTTTAACGGCGGCTTTCAATTCTGGCATCCAGGTTTTGGATGGGCCGCGTGCCCAGATTTCGCGTCCGAGTGGTCCACGTGGACGTGCGCCCGCTGCGTATTCGGTGCTGAATCCGCCCATGCTTGGGAGCTGCATGTACAGGGCGCTGGCTCGGACGTTGCCGACGAAGGTTCCGGCCTCTTCCATGTACGCTTGGCCTTTGCCGCTCGAGGTGACGCGTTTGTTGATCTCTTCGACTTCACGGGCGAAGACTTTGTCCAGGGAGACGCGCAGGTTGACGAATCTCGAGGAGTCCATGACTTGGGCGTAGCGCATGGTGTTGTATCCGGCTCGGATGGCGATGCCTTTTTGACGGGCTGGCAATTTTTCGATGCGTGGACGCAGTTGATCAAAGAAGTAAGCGTCCTGCATTGGCACGAGTCGGGCGAGTTCTGGGTTGCTGAGTTGCTTGCCGTCGCCGATGTCTTTGGTCAGTTCGCCGAGGGTGTCGCCGTCCAGCAGGAAGCCTTCGTTTTCGATCAGGCCAACCGAATCCATGTATGAAAAGTGCAACAAGTCGTTCATGTGCACGCTCTTGCCCAAAGTCTTCATCCACCAGCCAAGCCACATTGGGTTGCGTCCACCGAAGGGTACGGCGACACTCTCGAGCTTGAGGACTTTGGAGAGCAGCATGACTTCTGCGCCGACGTATTCTTTGACGCCACTCATCGTTTGCCTCCTGAGATGGCGAAGTTTTCGCTTGGGATCAAGGCTCCGCATTGGTGCAACTCGAGGAACAGTCCAACGAGTTCTGGATCGAATTCCATGCCTGCACCGAGTTTGATCTCCTCGAGCGCTTCGGCTTCGGACATGGCCAAACGCCATGGACGGTCGTTGGTCAGCGCGTCCCAGGTGTCAGCCAAGCGGATGATGCGAGCACCGAGCGGCAGGTCGGGTCCGAAAACCATGTCCGGGTAGCCTTGACCGTTCCAGCGTTCGTGATGCCAACGCACCAAGAGTTGTTCTTTGCGGCCGAAACCACGACGGGCAACTTCGCGTTCACCGATCAGGCTGTGTTGCCACATTTCAACGGTTTCTTCTGGGGTCAAGACTCGAGGTGCGCCGTAGAAGGCGTGCTTCTGAATGACCTCGCCGATGTCGTGAAGCAACCCGGCGGTTTTGACGACGCGAATGTCTTCTTCTTCAAAATCCAAACCTTCGCAGATGGCGACGCTGGTTTCGGCTACACGACGGGCATGTCCTGGGGAGTAGTGCTCGAAGCGGTCGGTGTTTTCCACGCGGTCGCCGAAGTCCTTGACGTAGGCATCAACGATCTCGTCAATGAAACCGTCTCTGAAGAGATCACTCATATGTTTCCTTTCCGTTCCTTACCACTGGCAATACCTTGTTTTAAGACATTGGTTGAGAAGTTCTTGTTCACGTTCAGCACAGTCCAGCTTCGATCAACATGTTCATGAAGATTCGTTTTCATCATCAGACCATCAGCGTGATCGGAGCCTCGAGTTTCGAGACGACCTGATCGAGGAATGATGCGCCAGCGCGAAGGTTCACGAGGCCAGAAAGAGAGACCGTGCCGCGCATGCGACCTGGCTTGTCCGGGTGTGATGAAAGACGGGTCAGCAACAGGTGCGGTCCGGCGAGTGGCAAGACAACCTCATCCAAACCGAGGTCGCTGATGTCCACGACCGAGAGGTCGCCACGAACACCGCTCGAGCCTTCA
>JAYURE010000182.1:0-5654 GCA_043756345.1 Deinococcales bacterium
TGATAGTAAACACTTACTATCTTGTGAGTCAACTCGAGCACTCAAAATTCCCCGTCTCAGCCAGGAGCACCCATGAACACCACGATCTGGATCATTCAAAGCCTGATGGCCGTTCTGTTCGTCCTTCACGGCATCGCCATGTTCAACCCACCCGCGCCAGTTCGGGAAAGCGTGATCAAGAAAATGGGTTACAGCCTGCCATTCCTGAAAATCATTGGCACGCTCGAGGTGCTGGGCGGACTCGGACTGATCCTGCCCTCCTGGGCTCGAGTGATGCCCATCCTGAGCCCACTGGCGGCACTCGGACTGGTGATCATCATGATCGGCGCGGCAGTCAGTCACGCACGCCAAGGCGAGGCGAGGACAAACAAACAATGGCCACGTCGGTCGTGACGTTACTCGTGGCCTTCGTTGCCATTGGAAGGCTGTGGATCAATCCTATTTGAGGCAAGGCTCGAGGCAGATCAGATGGATTGTTCAACGGAGAACCCATGTTTAAAAACCTGTTCGATCAACAATCCCGTGACGATGACTCAGCACATACCGGTCCATCGCTCGACATTCTGTTGAACTGGACGGACAAGCACATCTTCAACCTCAAACACTTGATCCGACCCGCGCCAGAATCCAAACCACGCACACCGTTCGCCACGAACTTGCCCAAAGAAAAAGTTTCGATGCGCAATTTGAGCGGACGGCAGATGCTTCAGGTGATCCCAAAATTCTTGCCGCTCGTTGCGAACATGGTGCTCGGATCACGAATGTACGACAAGGAATTTAAAGCCTCGAGAAGTGAAGCCAGTCCAAGATTCATCGCCGAATTCGAGATGATGGCTCGAGCCGCTGGAGCAAAAGACATCGCCTACATCAAAGTGCCAAGCAACGCGATCTTTCAAGACAAAGGTATTCCCTGCGAGTACGCCATCGTCTTCACCGTCGAAATGGACAAAGAACCGATCAGCACCGCGCCAAGTTTTGAATGCCAACTCGAGGTCATGGATGGCTACAAACGCATGTCCACGATCTCGAACAACCTTTCGCATCACCTGCGTAAAAACGGGTTCGCCGCGTATCCCGGAACGGCCCTCGGTGGGCTGACCGATTACGTGCATTTGGCCGAACTCGCGGGCCTCGGGGCGATTGGCTATCACGGCCTGTTGATCTCTCCCGGCGAGGGTGCCCGTTTGCGGCTGAACACGATTTACACCAACATCACGAACCTGCCGACGCTCGAGGCTCGAGGTGAAACGAACAAGCATTTGTGGGTGCGAGACTTCTGCGCGATGTGCAACAAGTGCGTTCGCAAATGTCCGGTCGGAGCAATTTACGATCAACCGCAACCTCGAGGTGACGGTGGATTTCAAAGCATCGATCACGCCAGTTGCCGGGATTATTTCACCGAGAACAATGGCTGTGCCGTGTGCTTGGCGGTCTGTCCATTCAGTCAGGTCGGCTACGAGAAAGTTCACGCCAGTTTCAAAGGAAATGACACTGCGCCGCAGTTCCGAATTCCCAGCCAACTTTGAACCCAATCGGTCCTGCTAAATCCGTGAACGAAATCGAAATGATGCCGCGACAAGCCCGAGACCGCAAGCAAAATCGGACGCGAAAATGTTGCGCTCGAGAATTCAAGATTTCGATCCTTGCACAATGGAGACACCAATGGAAAATCTGAACCACACAAACGATGTCCTGATCGTCGGCGCGGGACCAAGCGGATTGATGGCCGCCGCACAACTCTTGCGCTGGGGCATCCGACCACGCATCATCGAAGCGAACGCCGGACCGACACTGCAAACCAGGGCGCTCGGCGTGCAGGCACGAAGCATGGAAATCTACCGCGAGATGGAGCTCGAAAAAGAGGTTTTCGCTCGAGGTATCCCAGCCAAGTACGCGACGATCTTCACCGAACGCGGACGCTTGGGACAGCTTTCGATGGAGCACATCGGTGCTGGCCTGAGCGCCTACCCGTACATGTTCATCCTGCCGCAAGATCAGAACGAAATCGTGCTCGGCGCAGATTTGAAGAGACACGGGCTCGAGGTCGAATGGAGCACCGCGCTCAGAGAGATCAAGAATACAGGCGATGGCACGACCGTCACGCTCGAGACACCGATAGGACTCGAGACCGCCGAGTACCGTTTTGTGATCGGTGCGGACGGGCCTCGCAGCACGGTCAGGCAATCGTTGGGCATCGACTTTGAAGGCAGCACCTACGAGCACAAGTTCTTTGTGGCGGACCTGAAGGCCGAAGGCGAACTTGTCGATGGCAGCCTAAATCTGTTTTTGAGCAACAAGTATTTCGTGCTGGCCTTATTCCCATTGCCCGGAGCGAAACGTTTTCGCCTGATCGGTTTACTGCCGGATGATCTGGCGCAAAAAGAACACCCGACCTTCGAGGAACTGCACCCGAAACTGCTCGAGATGGTCGGTGGGCGAATGCAGTTCAATGAAGTCTCTTGGTTTTCTACCTACAAAGTGCATCATCGGGTCGCGGCGCAATTCAAGCAAGGCCATTGCTTTCTGGTCGGCGATGCAGCGCACATTCACAGTCCCATCGGCGGGCAGGGCATGAACACAGGACTGCAAGATGCGTACAACCTCGCTTGGAAGCTCGCACTGGTGCTGCGCGGACAGGCCAGCGAACAACTGCTCGAGACGTACCACGACGAACGCCGAGCGAACGCCAGCAGTTTGATCAATACCACCGACCGCGCCTTCAGCATCCTCGTTTCACCCAACCCGTTTGTTGCGTTCGCTCGAGATTGGTTGGTTCCTCGGATCGCGCCGGGATTGCTGAACACCAAATTCTTGCAACGAAAATTCTTCTTGACGATCTCGCAAACGGCTTTGAGTTACCGCAAGCAAAAACTCAGCGTTGGGCAAACTCGAGGTCCGGTTCAAGCGGGTGATCGCTTCCCGTGGTTTCTCGAGCACGGTCAGGATGTTTTTTTAAAGCTGACAGGCACTCGATTCACACTGTTCGCGCTCGGTGATTGGTCAGCAAAACACGCCGCACTCGAGGGATTGCGCTCAGAAGTGCTCGAGGTGGTTTGTATATCCAATCCTGGAGTTGAGGTTTACAAACACACCGGTTTGACGGATGGCCTGTACTTGGTCCGACCCGACGGATACATCGGTTTGATCACCAAAGATGTGACCGAAATTCACACCTATCTGTCGCAATCGATTGGTCTCAGTTCCGCTGTGAATAAAACAGTTGTGTCCCCGTTGCGAACCTGATTTCTATTCCAATGATGCGCTGGCGAAATTCACGCCGAACGCTTTGCACCAAATCACCACGCTGCGCAACTGCTCGAGCGGCGTACCCGCTGGAATCACATCATTTTGCGCACCAACATTGCCTTTCAAACGCCCGAGGCTGAAGCTGTTCGATTCTTTGACATCCGACTCCACCAAACGACCATCCACACTCGAGAGACAGCACCATAAACCCAGCCCCAGACGAGTCCAATCGGCAACAGGCCAAACAAGACGATACTGGGGTTCTCGGAGGATCGGGTGTCTGCGAAAGCCGCCATCATCTTCTGACTTTGGAGATTCGGGTTGCTGAGGATGCCTTGGACCGCACCAAAAATGACTCGCAGGCCCACGTACCAGGCCAGCCCGCCAGCCAATCCAGCAATGCTCGAGCGCCACATTGCGAAGCTCATGACGTGCACGAATTGATGGGATTCTTATCGTGGTGCAGAGGGAAATTGCGGGTTGATGACATCTTTCAATGCTACCGGATTTCTGGTTCCCACAGGCCGATTGAACTTTTTTGTCATCAGGCCCGTACCTTTTCTCGAGACGGGAACGGCGCACACCACCGACCCGCAGGAGGCTCGCCGTGAAATTATTGCCCAAAAAGCTCGGCCTCGCATTCGGAACGCTGCTCGCGTTGGGCTTAACCACAGGAATCGGTCTGGCCGCGACGCAGAGTTACAGCGCAGCAAAATCACCCGAAGCGAAAGCCGAATTCAACTTCCGCGTCACACTGATTCCAGTTCCAGGCACGGTCAAAGCGGTCAGCGCGAAAATCAATTTCGATCCAAAAAACTTGAGCACCATCAACGGTACGGTCGAGGTCGATTTGAGCAAACTCGAGACTGGCATCGGCCTTCGGGATCAGCACGCCAAAGATGCGCTCGGGGCTGAGAAGTTTCCGAAAGCAATTTTCAAAATCAAATCTTTGAAGGGCCTGAAAACACTCGAGGCGAATAAGGAGTACAAAGCGACTGCTGTTGGTGATTTCACGCTCAAAGGCATGACCAAAGCGCTCGAGGCTCCAATCGAATTGAAGTTCGATGGCAAGAACATCAACGTCAGCACGGCATTCGATGTGCTGATTGCAGATCACAAAATTGAGATTCCCGGTGCGGATGCGAAAGTGGATGTCAAAGTCAACTTCACGCTCGAACCAGGCAATTAAACAACCGTTCCGCTCGAGTTATTTCAAGCCAGTTCATTTCAACCCAGATCAACTCGAGTTTGCTCGGACCATCACACATCAGCCCACAACCTTTCGCCCTATTTTTTCAGTTCAAGGAGATCACCATGAAGAACCTCAAAATTGCCGCCGCCGTTCTGTCCATCGCCCTCGCCATTGCCGCACCGAGCGCCTCGAGCGTGTTTGCACAAGCCACACCCGCAATTGTGGTTGCCACCGGCGAGACGCTGGTTTCCTCCGGTAACTTTTCCGAGATTCACGCACCGACCAGCGGTCAAGTCTCCATCGTTAAACTGGCCGACGGCAAGCAAGTGCTGCGCATCTCTGGTTTGAAAACCGAGGTTGCTCCAGACTTGAAAGTCTGGTTACACGAGAAGGCCGACATCAAAGCCGCCGACGAAGCCGGTCTGAAAAAAGGCAAATACCTCGAGTTGGGCAAGCTCAAGGCACCGTTCAAAGGTGATTCCGAGTACGCATTGCCAGCCGATGTGGACCTCAAGCAATGGAAGAGCGCCGTGATTTGGTGCGATCAGTTCAGCGTCGCCTTCGGTGTGACCACCCTGAAGTAACACCCGTGAAACTCGAGCGTGCGGTGACAACTCTGAATGCTCGAGTCAACTCAATTTCTTCTCGACCGGACGACGGTCAATCACCTCCCAAAGGTCACGTTCGAGTCCCTTCTCGAACGTGACCGCCGCAGTTAATAATTGGAGTATTCTGATGACCCAACCAACTTCCCTGACCGAAGAATTGCAAGCCTTCGCCACCGCACGTCGCGCCGCTCGAGCACCCGAAGCGAACCAAATCATGGACGATTCCACCGCCGCACTCGAGCAATCCGGGCTGCTCGAGAACGCCCTGAAAGTCGGGCAGGTCGCACCAGATTTTTCCCTGCCGAACGTTTTCAGCAAACGGATTCAACTCTCGAGCCTGCTGCAATCTGGACCGGTGGTGCTCGCGTTTTACCGAGGCGCGTGGTGCCCATACTGCAACATGCAATTGCGGGCCTTACAACTGGCCTTGCCAAAATTCAGGGCACTCGGGGCATCATTGATTGCGATTTCACCACAGCAACCCGACCATGCCTTGAGTTTGAGTGAGAAGCACGCACTCGAGTACGACGTGCTTTTCGACGCGGGCAACGAGGTCGCTCGAGCCTTCGGATTGGCGTTCACACTTCCAAGCGCATTGCAAGAATTGT
>JAYURE010000183.1:0-2080 GCA_043756345.1 Deinococcales bacterium
CCAAAACCGACAAACTCGAGACGATACCGGTCGGCAAGAAAGTGGCAATCATCGGCGCAGGCAACACCGCCATCGATGCCGCCACGATTGCCAAACGCCTCGGAGCAGAACAAGTTGTCATGGTTTACCGCCGCACACCGGCGGAAATGACCGCCTACGGATTCGAGTTTGAATTCGCCAAAAAAGAAGGCATCGAATACCGCTTCCTGACCGCGCCAATCGGCATCAAAGGCTCGAGCCACGTCGAAGGACTCGAGTGCCAAAAAATGCAACTCGGCGCAGCAGATGCTTCAGGACGACCACGACCAGAACCCATCCCGAACAGCAACTTCGTGCTCGAATGCGACATGGTGATCAGTGCGATTGGACAAGAAAAACAAACAACCATCGCCGAACAACTCAACCTCGAGATTCAAAAAGGATATGTCGTGGTCAACCTCGAGACGAACCAAACCAGTCATGCGAGAGTCTTTGCCGGTGGTGACTGCGTTCGATTGACAGGCGATGCGAGCACCGTTATGGCCGTGCAGGACGGGAAGATTGCGGCTCGAGGGATTCATGGAATGCTCGAGACTCAAGCCCAAGCCGCAGACTGAAGGGGGAAACGCAATGGCAGATCTATCCATCAATTTCTGCGGCATTAAGTCGCCCAATCCATTTTGGCTCGCGTCGGCACCACCGACAAATTCGGGTGCTCAAATCCATAAGGCGTTCGAGGCCGGTTGGGGCGGAGCCGTCTGGAAAACCATCGGCGCTCCAGTGCTGAACGTCAGCAATCGGTACGGCACGATCAAGTACAACGGGCAGATCATTGGTTTGAACAACGTTGAGTTGATCTCAGACCGTCCGCTTGAGATTAATTTGCGTGAGATTGCGGAGGTTAAAAAATTGTGGCCGGACCGTGCGGTGATCGCTTCGGCGATGGTCGAAAGCACGGCTGAGGCGTGGCGCGAGATCGTCTTGCAAATTGAGGACACTGGCGCGGATGGCATCGAGTTGAATTACGGTTGCCCGCACGGAATGAGCGAGCGTGGCATGGGCGCGGCGGTGGGTCAAGTCCCGGAGTATTGCGAGCAGATCACGCATTGGGTCTCGAGTGTTTCCAAAATTCCGGTGATTGTCAAACTGACGCCGAATGTCACGAACATTTCGTATCCGGCTCGAGCGGCGGTGGCGGGTGGTGCTCATGCGCTTTCGTTGATCAACACGATCAATTCGATTGTGGGCGTGAATTTGGACACGTTTGAACTTTCGCCGAACATTGGTGGTAAAGGTGGTCACGGTGGGTATGCCGGGCCAGCAGTCAAACCGATAGCACTCCATCTGCTGTCACAAACGGCTTTGACCGATGAGGTTGCTCGAGCCGGATTGCCGATTTCTGGCATGGGCGGGATCATGAATTGGCGTGACGCGGCAGAATTTTTGCTGATGGGCGCGACGAGTTTGCAGGTTTGCACCGCCGCGATGTTGTACGGCTATCGCGTGGTCGAGGACATGATCGATGGCCTCTCAAACTGGTTGGACGAAAAAGGAATCGCCAGCGTTAACGAGATCATTGGCAAGAGCTTGCCTCGGATCAGTGACTTTGGGGATTTCGATTTGGGCTTCAAAACCGTGGCCCGGATCGATCAAAATTCCTGCATTCAATGCGATTTGTGTTACATCGCCTGCAACGACACCGAACACCAGTGCATCGATCTGACCCGAGATGGTGCGCTGGTCATGCCGGGTCATGAAACCCGCGAGAACGGCAAGCACATCGCCACCTCGAGCCGTCCGTTTCCCGTGGTGCGCGAAGCCGATTGCGTTGGTTGCGATTTGTGCCACAACGTTTGTCCGGTTGAGGGTTGCATTGAGATGGTGCAAGTTCCGAGTGGACGCGAGGGTACAACTTGGCGGCAATTGTCCAAGGATCGCCCAGAGGTCACGCAGGATTGGGAGGCGATGAAGGCGTACCGCAAGGAAATCGGTTTGGACATTCACTGATGAATGAGACCACTCGCTTCGGGTTGTTGAGAATTGTGCTCGAGCGAGTGGTGCGTTTTTGTTTGATCGTTGGAACCCTGTTTGGCCTGGATTC
>JAYURE010000184.1:0-5648 GCA_043756345.1 Deinococcales bacterium
TAGAACGTGTTTGGAATCGTCGTAGACGACATTCTTGAACGCCAACAAAACCCCTAAAATGGCTCAAAAGCGGGTAGGCTCCGTCCACCACGATGAAAACCTACCCAAGTGATCTTACCAAGCGAGAACGCAACTTCCTCAAACCTCACCTTTTCAAACGCGGCAACCCACGCCGCCAAAAATGGAAATGGAAAATCATCCTGAACGCCTTGAATTACGTACTTCGAACCGGTTGCCAATGGCGAGAACTACCCAACAGTTTTCCACCATGGCAAACGATTTACGAGTATCACCGTCGTTTTTGTGAACTCGGTATTTGGGAGAAGTTGAACACCGAACTTCGGATTCGCCTGCGCTTACTCGAGAAACGCAATGCTCAACCCAGCGCGGTTGTGTTCGACACCCAGAGTGTCAAAGCCTTACATGGCGGTGAAGAACGTGGCTTTGACGGGTACAAACGGGTCAATGGTCGAAAACGATTCTTGCTGGTAGACACGCTTGGTTTGTTATTACTGGTCAAAGTCGTGCCTGCGAACACAGCGGAGACGAAAGCGGCAATGATTGGACTTGAACGGGTCAACGAGGTCTTCGACATGGTTGAACTGGCCTGGGCAGATCAGGGTTTTGGTGGCGAACCACTGAGATTGTGGATGAAGCAAGAGTTGGGTTGGGATCTCGAGTTGACGAGTGGAATTTCAAAACCTGGCAAACCCGATTTTGAGGTCGCTCCGCGCAGGTGGGTTGTTGAACGAACAATCGCGTGGTTGTGCAGGAATCGGCGTTTGTTGTGTGATTTTGAGCGGTTGGTGGTGGTCAGTACGGGATGGGTGTACGCAGCGATGACACTTTTGATGGCTCGTCGGTTGGCGAGAATGCCGTGAGACACGATTCCAAACAGGCTCTACTGTAACGCCTTGGCAGGTTTCCAAGACGACCGGAAAAACGGCCTTGACGACCCCTCTGCCCCGTGCTACACTCCTCTTCGCCCTGAGGGAAACCACAAGGGCGCGTAACGCAGGGTAGAGCAGCTTGGTAGCTCGTCGGGCTCATAACCCGGAGGTCGCAGGTTCAAATCCTGTCCCTGCAACCAGAAAGAAATCCCCGTCAGTTGGCGGGGATTTTGCTTTTCATCAGTCGTGTTTCATCTGGGTGCAATTGCATCCTGATCGAACGACCCTCGGGTTCAATAACGCTGTATGGGATTGCACCACCGACTTCCTGATGCTCAATCAACTTCAGGATAGGCAAACTGCAAAACGCCATGCTTAAAGCCTCAACCGATGACATGCCGATCTCGAGTTCGGGTTTGTTACGCTGATTCCCATGGTCAATCCCGGAACAGACTCCATCCAGATTCGCCGTGGCATGCCCGAGGATGCTGCTGCGCTGGCAGAATTGGCTGCTCGTACGTTCACCGAAGCATTCGCGGCTGACAACACCCCGGATGACTTGCAAGCTCACCTCGAGTCCTCGTATGGCGTGGTTCAGCAATCACAAGAACTGTCAGATCCGAACGAGATCACGTTGCTGGCCTTTGCGGGTGATCACTTGATCGCGTTCGCGCAGGTGCGCCGTAAGGCTCCGCCCGAGTGCGTCACGCAGGCACAAGCCATTGAAGTGCATCGGTTTTACGTGGATCGCGTGGCGCATGGCAAAGGCATGGCGCAATTGTTGATGGCTGCTGTGAAATCTGCTGCGAACGATTTTGATGCGAAGCACTTGTGGCTGAGCGCCTGGGAACGCAATCCTCGAGCCGTCGCCTTTTACGCCAAGATGGGTTTTGAGATTGTTGGTAGCGCCAATTTTGTGGTCGGGTCTGATGTGCAAACCGATCACATCATGGTCGCGTCGTTGCAGCCAGAGTTGTGATACCCACGTCGTGAGGCTCGAGTTACACTGATCGCGTGTGTTTGTCGGTTCACATCGCCAGCGATTCGCCACTTCTGGTTGGTGTTTGGAACCCGGATGCTCGAGCCTTCTATCTCGAGATGGTGCTGGTTGATGCGCCGGTGCGGGATCGGTTTTCGTTGCCGTTCGTGTACTTTGCGGGTTCGCATTTGGGTTGCGGTTGTGGTTTTCAAAAGTACGAGGACGATGACGAGCGTGACAAAACCCAAGCGAATTACACAGCGTTGGCAGGCGTGATTCGCAATGTCTTGTCTTCAACCTCGAGCGTTGAGATCTTCACCTGCTGGGAGGGTGATCATGCGAACGAACCAGAATTTCTCGAATCGGTTTCCGTATCCAAGTTGCTTTTACCGGAGTTTGTCTTGCAGGAACGCCAACTCTTGCGGATAAGGATATGAACTCACAACGAGAAACCATTGATGGGTACATTGCTGGCTTTCCGCCGGAGGTTCAAGTTGTGCTCGAGCAGATTCGATCCACGATTCATGCTGCCGCACCGGATGCGAGTGAGGCGATCAAGTACGGGATGCCAACGTTTGTGCAACATGGAAACTTGGTGCATTTCGCGGCGTTCAAAAACCACATCGGATTTTATCCAGTCCCAAGCGGCATTGAAGCCTTCAAAACAGAACTGTCCTTGTATGACCAATCCAAAGGTGCAATTCGTTTTCCGTTCGGCACACTGGTTCCATTCGAGTTGATTGCTCGGATCGTCAGGTTTCGGCTCGAGGAAAACTTGCGAAAAGCAACGGTAAACTCCAAGAAGAAACTCGAGCTTACAAAAATTCTTTGAGGCCCACAGTCTCAGGTATGGTCTCGAGCGCTTTCAAAAACTTTTGATACTCTTCGTCTTTGGCAGTCACCATGTGTTCGCTGGCTGGGTAAATTCCAGTTTGCACATCAGCTTTAAATTCGGACAATGCGGCGATGCTCTCGAGGTGCAAGCGGTCGTATTCGGCTTTCAAATTCCGATACACCTTGGCATGTCGTGGCACGTGACCGGCGTTCGTTCCCAGAATGTCATTCACAAACAAGTACTGTCCGTCGCAACCAGTGCCACTGCCCATGGACAGCACAATGATGTTGACGCGCCTCGAGATTTCACTGGCGATTTGATGCGGCACGACTTCCATTTCCACAGCGATGGCTCCGGCCTTCTGATACGCGAGGGTGCGTTGATAAACTTTCAGCGCGTCACCTGCGGTTTTGCCGACGGCTTTGAAGCCACCGGTCCAGGTGGATTTGTACGGGATCAATCCGACGTGACCAACGACCGGAATGCCTTCGTTGGCCATTTTTTCGACCGATAAAATGCTGCCCCCGAAGTACACGGCGTCCGCACCAAGCTCGAGGGCTTTGAAGCCCGCACGCACGGCCTCGTCACTGTTGGCTTGCCGACCGTAAATCAATCCGATGGTCAGGAAAGTGTTCGGCGCGGCGGCCCGGATCGCTTTCATGTCCTTGAATTCCGAGGTCACGATCATGTCGATGCCCGCGCTTTCGCAGGCTCGAGCCTCAAGTGGTGTGTCCACGAAAACTTCGGTGAGTTGGCGTTTGCCCTTCAGTCCCAACAAGTCTTTGACGGTGAGTTTCGGCATGGGTTGATTCTGTCATGAGATCAGAACTCGAGGTTGAGTCGAAGCATGTGCGCCATCTCATCCACCTTCAACGCTCGAGCCTCATCATGAATGCATGAGCCTTTTCGATCAAATTCCGAAATCTTGGCAGGCTGTTCTCGAGCCGGAATTCTCGCAGGCGTACATCGCTAAGCTTGAAGCGTTTCTGGAATTGGAACGCTCCACGCAAACCGTGTTTCCGCCCGAATCCGAAGTCTTCAGTGCGCTCGAGTTGACCCCGTTCGAGAACGTTCGTGTCTTGATCGTTGGTCAAGATCCGTACCACGATGACGGGCAGGCGCACGGTTTGGCCTTCAGCGTCAAACCCGGCAAGAAAGTCCCACCGAGTTTGCTGAACATTTACAAGGAACTCGAGACCGATTTGGGTATTCCACGCACCAAGAACGGCTTCCTCGAGCCGTGGGCACGGCAGGGCGTGCTGATGCTGAACACGTCCCTCACAGTACGAGCGCATTCGGCTGGTTCGCACAAAGGCCAAGGTTGGGAGAAACTGACCGACGCAATCATTCGGGCTGTCTCTAGCAAATCTGAACGGGTGGTGTTCGTACTCTGGGGCGCTCCGGCGGGCAAGAAATTGCCCTTGATCGACACAACCCGCCACACGGTGGTTCAGTCGGCGCATCCGTCTCCCCTGTCGGCGCACAATGGATTTTTTGGCTCCAAACCGTTCTCAAAAATCAATGCGGCCCTGCTCGAGGTTGGTCAGCCCGAAATCGATTGGCGGCTCGAGGCTTGACCCGGTGTTCAATCCGGGTTGATCAGATGAACGCCCGAGCCTGAACGTTCGGTCATGACAGCTCGAATTTGGCAAGCTGCAAGCGATTGCCACGACCTATCGCACCAGGAATTCAAAACTGTACTTGATCAAAAACACTGTCCCTCAAGGAAATCGGCACACTGGCTACTCAGATCAAGGTGTATGCTCGAGGCACGTCACGGTCTTTTAATTGGAGTCAGGAAATGAATCAGAACAATCGTTCGTTAAACAACATTGCGTGGCGGCAAGCGTGAGCACACCCCTCAACCTCTGGCACGCCTTCTTAAACCAACTCGAGCAAACCGTTCCCTTCACCGATGCGACCACGCAAACCCTCGAGTACCTGCGTTACCCGCGCCGCATGGTCACGGTGTCCGTGCCGATCAAAATGGACGATGGCGCAGTCAAATTTTTCACCGGCTACCGGGTGCAACACAGCATCTCCCGAGGTCCAGGCAAGGGCGGCATTCGCTACCGCGCCGGCCTGAACTTGGACGAAGTGCGTGGCCTCGCCGCTTACATGACCATCAAATGCGCCGTGATGAACCTGCCGTTTGGAGGCGCGAAGGGCGGCATCGATGTCGATCCAAAAACGCTCTCCAAGGGCGAACTCGAGCGCATGACGAGGCGGTACACCAGCGAACTCGTCGATGTGATCGGGCCGGACAAGGACATTCCCGCACCAGACACCGGCACCGACGAGCAAATCATGGCTTGGATGATGGACACCTACAGCCAGAACCGTGGCAGCACCAGCACGGGCGTTGTGACCGGCAAACCCGTTTCGATGGGCGGCAGTCTCGGCAGGCTCGAGGCCAGCGGAAGAGGTGTCGCCACCGCCGTCGCAGGCGTGATGAAGCACCGCAACGAATCTCTGGAACGCTCGAGCGTGGCCGTGCAAGGCTTCGGCGCGGTCGGCAAACACTCGGCGCTTGGACTGCAAGAACTCGGGGCGCGAATCGTTGCGGTTTCCGACTCGCACGGCGCGATCTACCGACACGATGGCTTTGATATCGCCAAACTGATGCAGCACAAACTCGAGACCGGCAGCGTGATTGGTTTTGAAAACGCCAAACGCATCACATCAGAATCCTTGCTGACCCTGCCGGTCGATGTGCTCGTGCCAGCCGCGCATGAGGGCACGATTCACGCCGACAACGCGCCTCGGGTTGAGGCCAGCATCATCGCCGAAGGAGCCAACCATCCGATCACGCTCGAGGCAGACGTGATTCTGAACGCCAAGGGTTGCACGATCATCCCGGATGTTCTCGCCAACGCGGGCGGCGTGACGGTCAGTTATTACGAATGGGTTCAGGATTTCAACAGCTTCTACTGGAGCGAAGAAG
>JAYURE010000185.1:0-2078 GCA_043756345.1 Deinococcales bacterium
AGCCCCGATTCCGACCGCCCCGATCCCGAAAGGAGCCACCCATGCACCTCGCCATCATCACCACCTTCCCCCCGAGCCGCGCCACGCTATGCGAATACGCCGAACACCTGGTTCGGGCGCTCGCCAGCAAACCCGAAGTCACTCAACTGAGCGTCATCGCCGACGAGATAACACCGGGTGATCTGAGCGACGAAATCTTTCTCGAGGTGCTCGCGCAAGGCGACGAGATCTGGTGCAAATCCGTGACCGTGCATCGCACCTGGCGCTTCAACGATGCCTTGAACACGCCCAAGATCGTGGCGGCATTGCGCAAGATCCGGCCCGATGCGGTACTCTGCAACCTGCAATTCGCCAGCTTCGGCAATCGGCCCATTCCCGCCGCGCTCGGATTGTTCGCGCCGCTCGCCTCACGCTTGGTGGGATTCCCAACCATCACGCTGCTGCACAATTTGATCGACACCGTGGACCTCAAGAGTGCCGGGTACGGCGCGAAGCCGCTGCTCGAGGCCGTCCTGCGGTTCGGCGGAAACCTCAGCACGCGGGCGCTGCTCGGCAGCCACTCTATGGCCGTGACCCTGCCGCGCTACCTCGAGCATCTGCAAAGGCACTACCGCGCCAAAAACGTCTTTCTCGCGCCGCACGGCAGCTTTCACCGCTCCAAACCCGCGCCGTTGCCAGCCGTCAAAACCGTGATGACCTTCGGCAAATTTGGCACCTACAAACGGCTCGAGGCGTTGCTGGACGCGCACATGATTTTGCTCGAGCGTGACCCGAACGTGCGCCTGATCGTCGCGGGCGGCGACGCACCGAACGCGCCCGGTTACATCGCGGGCATCCGCGAACGTTTCGCCAACGTTCCCAACCTGAGCTTCACCGGTTACGTGCCCGAGGTTGAGGTGCAAAACGTCTTCACCAACTGCACCGTCGTCGCCTTCCCGTACTCGAGCACCACCGGCTCGAGTGGCCCATTGCATCAGGCTGGAGAGTTCGCCCGAGCCGCCGTCATGCCACGCATCGGGGACCTGGCCGAACTGATTACCGCCGAGGGATACGCCGCCGAATTCTTCGAGCCCGACAACGCCGTCAGCCTCGCCGAAGCACTCTGGAAAGCCCTCGAGCCGAACCGAGCCCTCGAGTTGGGATTGATCAACCACGCCGCCGCGATGAGCACGCCGATTGAGGATGTCGTCGAGTTGTACCTGGAAAAATTTGCAGACTTGAAGAGCAGTAAAAGCAGAGGAAAGTGGAAAGAGGAAAGTAGAAAAAGCCCTCACTTTAATCTTTAATCTTTCCTCTTTTCTCTCGCCCTTCCCCCCAGCCCTTTCGCCCTAATTCCCCCGAGGCCAACCATGGAAATCGAACGGATCGACCAACCCTCAGAAACCCTTTACCGCCTGACCGGACGGTTCGATGCCCACGAGACGGCCCGTTTCAAACTCGTGACCGAAATCATCAGCCGCGATGTCTGTCTGGACCTTTCCGGTGTGCGCTTTATCGACTCGGCTGGACTCGCCGCCGTGATCGGCTTGAATCGCCGCTGCCAAGAGGTCGGTTGCGAATTGCGCATCATTGAGGTCCAAGATCCGGTGCGTTTGATTTTCGAGATCACGCAACTCGTCAACGTCTTGCCGATTGAAATGCCAATGAGGTCCGCATGATCGTTTCCCTGCCACAGGTCAACCGGTTGCGCCCAGCAACCTCGAGCCCAGCAACCTCGAGCCCAGCAACCTCGAGCCCAGTCATCTCGAGCCCAGCAACCTCGAGCCCAGTCATCTCGAGCACGGTCTCGAGCCCAGTCATCCCGAGTCCAGCCTCCGCGAGACAGGCCGTGATCGCACGCGAATGGCGGGCACACGAACGCCAAACCGCCGCGACGCTCTGGCGCTCCGTGATGCTCGAGAACCTCGGCGATGACGCGCCTGAAAACTTCCGTTGGCGTGCGATGTCCGAACCGGTCAACGGGGTCGGCGGGGATTTCTGCATCACCAATCAACCGTGGATGCTGCTCGGCGATATCAGCGGCAAAGGCGTTCCAGCGGCGGTCTTCTCGTGCATGTTCGCCGCCGCCGCACGATTGG
>JAYURE010000186.1:0-5645 GCA_043756345.1 Deinococcales bacterium
GTCGCCCAGTGGGTGTCACCTCGAGGTTCAAACTGACCTGATTCTGACTTGATTTTGCTGTGAGGTTCGCCGCAAGTGCGCCTTGCGTATCGGTCAAATTGGACTTTGGACACTTGGACTGTAAATCGGATACGTTTCACCCTGTAAAGTGGTCCCAGGACCAGAAAAACCTGGTATTCCTGCAAAATGTACCTGAAATTTCGTTCAATTGCCAAATTTTTATTGACACTCGAGCAAACCATCCGTATACTTGGCGACATTCAGGTGGCAAGAGTCACCAGTTGTTCCTGGGAGGAATGCATGAAAAACACCCGACACCGAATGTTCGCTGGCCTCGCACTCGCAGTTATGGCTGGCAGCACCGCCTTCGCAGCCGATGCGCCAAAGATCGACACCGGCGACACCGCCTGGATGCTCGTCTCGAGCGCCCTGGTGATGCTGATGACACCCGGCCTGGCGTTCTTCTACGGCGGCCTGGTCCGCGCCAAGAACTCCTTGAACATGATGATGATGTCCTTCATCGCGCTCGGACTGGTCAGCGTGGTCTGGGCAGTGCTCGGGTACAGCCTCGCGTTCACACCCATCGACACGGGCAACCTGATCCCCGGCATCGTCGGTGGCCTCGGCTTTGCCTTCATGAACGGTGTCGCACCGGACACGGTTCATCCACAGGCCACCACCATTCCGCACCCGATCTTCATGATGTTCCAAGCGATGTTCGCCATCATCACGCCCGCATTGATCTCCGGTGCGATTGCGGACCGCATGAAGTTCAAGACCTACCTCGCGTTCATCGCACTCTGGTCGATCTTCGTGTACTCGCCACTCGCGCACATGGTCTGGTCAAACGACGGATTCCTGTTCAAGCTCGGCGCACTCGACTTCGCCGGTGGCACGGTTGTTCACATCTCCGCCGGTGTCAGCGCCCTGGTTGCCGCAATCATCCTCGGACCAAGACGCGGCTTCGGACGGGTCGCCATGGCCCCACACAGCGTTCCACTGACCCTTCTTGGTGTTGGCCTGTTGTGGTTCGGCTGGTTCGGCTTCAACGCCGGTAGCGCCCTGGGCGCAAACGGTCTGGCCGCCAACGCTTTCGTGACCACCAACTTCGGAGCCGCCGCCGCAATGCTGACCTGGGCACTGCTCGAGATGTTCCGTGGCGGCAAGATTACCGCCGTCGGTGCTGGCACCGGCGCGGTCGTCGGCTTGGTCGCCATCACGCCAGCCGCCGGGTTTGTCAGCCCAATGAGCGCCATCCTGATCGGAGCCATCGGCGCAATCGTCTCCTACAGCGCCATGCAACTCAAGGCTCGCCTGACCAACCTCGATGATTCACTCGATGTCTTCTTCTGCCACGGCCTTGGCGGTATGACCGGAGCGATCCTGACCGGCGTGTTCGCGCAAAAAGCCTACAACAGCGCCATCACTGGCGGCCTGCTTGACGGCAATGCTGGACAACTCGGTATTCAAGTCCTCAGCGTGCTTGTCGCCGCAGCGCTCGCCGCCGTCGGCACCGGTGTCATCCTGACCGTCCTGAAAGCCGTCATGGGCTTGCGGGCCAGCAGCCAAGACGAAGAACTTGGATTGGACATCAGCGACCACGGCGAAGCCGCGTATCACGGTGGCGAATACGGCGTCAGCGGAGCAGGCGTCAGCCTCGGCTCGAGCGTGACCATGCCAGCCGTGACCCGCGCTGCCAACGCAGGCGACTGAATTCCAAAAACGTAATCAGAAGCTGGGCTCGAGTCAGAATTGAAAACGGCTCGAGCCCAGCTTTTTTGTTGCACGATTTGCCTGCCCAGAATTGATCTGTACTGACCTGATTTGCACAGTGTCACGAAAAACCTGAACAGTTGACACGAGACCTGCGAACAATCGCGCTCGAGAGAACATTCAAGCCGCTCAAGCCGCTTGCCAGGCTCGGGATGAATTCGACAGCCGATCTCAAGCCCAAACAAAACCACTATCAACAAAAACAGGCTCGAGCAATGCTCGAGCCTGCACGAATCAGAACCGAACTTACTGTGGCAACAACACCGTATCAATGGCGTGAATCACACCGTTGCTGGCAGCGACATCGGGAATGATCACCTTGGCACCATTGAGCAAGACACTTCCATCCTTGACCGAAACGGCAATGTCCTGACCGTTCAAGGTCTTCGCAGCCTTACCATCCAACTTCAAGGCATCGGCAGCCATGACCTTGCCTGCAAGCACGTGATACGTCAAGATCGCAACCAAACGCGCCTTGTTCTCGGGTTTCAACAGCGTCTCAACCGTACCGGCTGGCAGTTTGGCAAACGCATCATTCGTTGGTGCGAACACCGTCAACGGGCCAGGACCAGAAAGTGCTTCGACCAAACCGGCCGCTTTAACCGCAGCGACCAAGGTCGTGAAGTTGCTGTTTCCAGCGGCAACCGCAACGATGTTACCAACGGCTTCTGGGGCAGCGGCGGCTGGAGCGGCAGCAGTAGGCTTTGCGGCTGGTGCGCAAGCCGAAAGCGAAACGGCAACAATCAATCCGAGCCCAAGAGCAATAACGTTCTTCATAGTGGACCTCCGAACGCAATCTGCTGATTGCGAGAAGAAAGCATACGTTTCGCTCAAGGAAAACAATTTTCGTGCACAACACAGTCAAATTGTGATTTCGGATCAGGTGCGTTTCCGGTTTGAGTGCCCGAGCTGTGACAGCGTGAGAGCGTGAACACGGCATGAAAAATGCCTAAACATGCTCGAGTCAGATTGATTTAAGAACATCCAGGTTAAGTTTTGAGCGATGTTCTCAAAACTTAAACCGACCAGAGGGAGTAAGGACAGCGTATCTGTCGCTGAAATGGCGAGGCAGTAGCGAAGCGGATGACTCAAAATGGAAGCGGGAGATACTTAGATCGCGCAAGTTTCAATTGATCCTCGAGGTCAGCCGCAGACAGATCACCACAATTCGTGGGCAGGACATGCAATAAACTGCGCCAATCCGAAAATGGTTGATCATCCAAGTACACGGTTGGTTTTGCCAGGAAACCCACGAAACAATCCTCGAGCCCAAGATCTCGAGCACTGTTTTGCGCGTATTCCGCGCCGCCAGAACTCCAGCAGTACATCACGGCGTTTTCAGCTTTGAGCAATCTGACCTGTTCGATCACTCGAGGGATGGGAATGCGAGACGTGCCGTAATTTCGCACCAAGGTTTCATCGACATCGACGTAAACAACCAACGCTCGGCTCATGCGCTCGAGCCTAACAGCGCAAGCCGATCAGTTCAGGCCGATCAGCGCGAACGGTTGATTACTTGGTCTCTTCAACATACGCCTGATGCAACACCACCGGTTTGGCCTTGCGGCTGCTGGAACGGATGTTCAAGATTTCGACGATCACGCTGAAAGCCATCGAAAAGTAAATGTACCCCTTCGGAATCTTCGCATCGAACGCCTCGGCCACCAACGACACACCAATCAACATCAGAAACGACAATGCCAAAATCTTGACGCTCGGATGACGGTTCACAAATCCAAAAATCGAACCCGACGAAACCAACATCACACCGACCGAAGCCACCACCGCCGCGATCATCACCGGCACGTACTCGGTCATGCCGACCGCCGTGATCACACTGTCAATCGAGAAGACCAAATCCAAGAGCAAGACCTGCCCAATCACCGCCGCGAACGTCGGAGCAACCCGGCTCGAGGCATGACCCTCCTCGCCCTCGAGCTTGTCATGGATTTCTTTGGTGGCCTTGTACAGCAAAAACAAACCGCCCGCCAGCAAAATCAGATCCTTCCCAGAAAGTGCCTGTCCCAAGACCGTGAACAACGGTTGCTTGAGTTGCAAAATCAAACTGATCGAGAACAGAAACCCAATCCGCATCACCGCCGCCAAAATCAAACCGGTCTGACGGGCTCGGGCCTGATCCGCTTCGGGCAGTTTCGCCGCCAGAATTGAAATGAAAATCACGTTGTCCACACCGAGGACAATCTCGAGAACGATCAGGGTGATCAGGGCGGTCCAAATGTTCGGGTCAGAGATCCATTCCATAAATGCCAGTGTACCGAACAATTGTGGTTTTGAATCAAGGCTCGAGATTCAGTTCCCGAGAGTCGGTTCTGGTGTTCAATCCCATTTCAATTGAGCGCCGCAACGAATCCTCGAGTGCCGCATCCGTGTCCTGACCGTAGCCGTCAGACCACGGTTGCCCACCAATCTCGAGGATGCCCAAACCATCAAAACCATGCTCGAGAAAAGCCTCGAAGTACGTTTGAAAATCGATACTGCCCAGACCAATGGGTCGGTGGTGGTTCAGTTCCGGCAATGGCGAATCTGAAATGTGCAACATCGTGATTCGTGACGCGAGCGCGGCGTAATCGGGAAGTTGATCGGCAGGAAAATGATTCAGGTCGCAAACGAAACCCAATTCTGGAACGCGCTCGAGCATGTTGGCGCAAGCTTGCGGACTCGAGAAGAGTGGGTTTTTGTCATTGTGCTCAAAAGCGATTTTGAAACCGTGGTCACGAGCGATTTGCACACCAGTCGTAAATTCTCTTTCGAGCCAATCCTCGAGCCGAGGAATTTCGGATTCCGGTTCTCGAGTGACCAAATGCCAGTGAACGAGTTTGATGCCCAAACCTTGAATTGCGGGCAGGTTGCGTTCCAGCATGTTCAACGGTGTCAATCCTTTCTGTTCAAGCTCGAGCGGGACAATCTCGAGCGCCGTTTCAAGTTGCGATTCTTCAAGTGCATCCCGAACCTCGGCAAAACTCGCCCCAAGAATCTCCTCGAGCAATCCTGTCTTGCGGTCTGGAAATTGAACGCCTGCAAAACCAGCACGTTTTGCGAAACGAATCTCCTCGAGCGTTGGCCGCCAGTTGTGATCCGAGATTCGGATGTTGTGACCGACGCGAATGTTATTCAAGGGTTTCCTATAGCTGTGCAATCACTCGGTGGATTGGAGTGCGGCTCGTCCTGTGGTTGCGCACGCGGGGCTCGTCCACATCCACATGAATGATAAGCGGGCGTCTTGTACAGTTCATTAAATCCCATCTTGACACAGTATTATAGAATAGTATAAATTAATATTAATTACTTAATTTAGTATTACTTATATGGAGGTCTAAACTCATGTCGATGCCAACACTGACAAACCCCTTCAGGCCGGGAGCGGGCCACATGCCGCCTTACCTGGCAGGACGTGAAGACGAAACACGCGAATTTGCCAGACTGACCACTCAAACCGTGATTCTCGAGAATCTTGTCCTGACCGGATTACGGGGCGTTGGAAAAACAGTGCTGCTTGAAACCCTCAAACCGCTCGCACAATCAAAGGGCTGGTTCTGGGTCGGGACGGACCTCTCAGAGACCGCCAGCCTGAACGAAACCAACATTGCCACCAGACTGCTGACAGACCTTTCAATCATCACCTCGAGCATCACCATTCAAATGCAAGCCGAACAAACAATCGGCTTTGATCGCTCGCCACAAGAGGAACCAAAAACCCTCAGCTTTTCGTTCCTCGCAAACTTATACGAACAGACCCCAGGTCTTCCCGTGGACAAACTCAAACACGTTCTCGAGTTCGTTTGGTCAATCCTGAGTCAAGTCCCAAAACTCAAAGGAATCGTATTCGCCTACGATGAAGCCCAAAACCTGGC
>JAYURE010000187.1:0-2077 GCA_043756345.1 Deinococcales bacterium
TCTGCACGGGGCTGACGCGCGTCCGGACCGAACAAAGCGGCGCAGTTCAAACCAGCTTGACGAAGCGTCCATAACAGGGTCGTCAGGTTCTCGAGGTTCGCCGGGACCTCTTTGACGTACTTGATCATGAACAGTGTTTTGAGCAGTTCAACGTCGAACGCCTCGAGTCGGGCGTTGCTGGACGCCTGTTCGATCACGCGACGGATGCCGGTGTCCACGAAATTCTGAATCGCCTCGTAAAACGCATTGAATGGCGCGAGCGCCCCGAGCGGTTGGTCCGCCACGAAACGCACCGCGCCCTGAAAGGCATCCAAGAGCGAACGTTCACCTTCGGAGAGGTGCTTGCCCGCCTGACCCATCTGCCGAATCTGCGTGAAGACCTTCTGCAACAAATTGAACTGGTACGGCACGAACGGGTACGCGCCAACGAAATCCGCATCGTCCCGATAGGCGGGCAGTTCTGCCGCGTCGGTGAAGCTGATCTGGTTTTTGAGAACGGCGGCCTTGCCCGCGTACAACGCCTCGAGTGCCGCCTTTGCCGGATCGTTTTTGAGCAGCAAACGCAACTTGATGACCTCGTCGGTGTTGGCGCTCGAGAGGTTGATGCGGTGCTTGAAGCGGCCCTGAATCTTCGAGAAATCCATTTCGCGCATGTTTTTGGTGATCTGATCCATCGCCTCTTGCGAGGTCACCACCACCCAGGCGCGACCGTTGGTGCGCACCGCCAGGTCCTCGACCACGGTTTGCAAGTTCAGCATCAACCGCGAATCCGAACCGATGTACTGTCCGACCTCATCGACCATGAACACCAAACGGTGCGCCGCCGTTTGCCGCTCGAGGTGCGCGTTAACGGTTTGCGCGAAGGCCTCGACGGAGAGGCTCGGGTCTTTACCGAACGCCTCGAATGCGCTCGCGGCGGCGGCCTCGCTCATGCCAGCACCATCCTGAAGGGCCGCAATGATCGCGTCACGCTCGAAGGCCCAACCGTCCCGTCCGAGCTTCCAGGTTTGCCCGGAAATGCGCTCGAACGCAGCCTTGAACGCATCGTAAACGCCTCGAGCCTCGAGTTGCCGCTCGAAACCGGCAATCGCGGGCACCGTTCCGAAATACCCGAGGGAATCGTCAAAAACCTTCTGAAAGACCTTGACGATGCTTTCTTTGTCATCCTTGGCGGTCGCATCGGCTTTGGAATCGATATTGAACAGGATCACATCGAGCGGCGTATTCGCCACCTTCTTCACTTGCGCGATCAGCAAGGCATCGTTGAGTTTCGAGCCGTCATCGAAATGCTCGAACACCCGCCTGCCATTGACGACCCGGTTCTCGAGCAGGTACGAAAGGATTTTCAGAAAATGCGATTTACCGGACCCAAAAAATCCGGCGATCCAAACCCCGACATCGCCGTTTGGATGCTCGAGACCCGCCGCGAAACGATCAAAGAAGGTGTGAAAATGCTTGTCGAGTTCACGGGTGACGACGTACTCCTCGAGTTCCTGCCGCACGTTCGCGTCATCAACCTGCATCACTTTGATGACCCCGTTGATCTGCCGGGTCACGTCCTTGAAAAACAATTCTTTGATGGTCATGAAGTCCTCCCGGACGGGCGTGGTAACAGCGGAAAGGCACGGTAGTAATTGTCATCCTTGAACTCACCGAACAGACGCAACGCTTGCCCGTCGTACTCGCCGGGATAAAACATCACCAACGGAGTGCGATCAATCACATCATGCAGGTTGTTCAAAATCGCGTGCGAACGCAACAACGGCCAGACGGCACCCACACCGGTCAGCAAAACCAAATCCGGCAACGGTAAAAGCTTGTCAGCAATGCAGGCCCGCAACAACTCGGGTCGCAACAACGGCGCGAGCGCCCGGATCAACGCCTCACCACCGTGCCGAACCTCAAGCTCGAAGGCCCGCTCGAGAAACCCTCGCCCTTGCAGGATCTCGAGCACCAAAGCAAACAAATTGATCTCAAGTACCCGCAGGTGAACGTCCCCCTCGAGTTTGGCTTTGAGCCGCGACACGTGAGACTCAACCCTGGGGGCGAATTTTGGCTCGAAATCGAAGACGAAAAA
>JAYURE010000188.1:0-5639 GCA_043756345.1 Deinococcales bacterium
GCGAATTTCAGTACTTGCCACGTGGTGGCAGCCCGGTCAAATACTACAAACTCACCGACGTGGGCCAAAAAGAATTGACTGCCAGACGCAAGACATTCAACGCCTTCACCAAAGCCGTGCAGAACATTTTGGGGGGTCAATCATGAACCTCGAAACGTACTTGAAAACAGCCACACGCGGCATCTGGGGCAAACGCAGAACCGACGCGATCCTCGAATTGCGCGGCAACATCGAAGCCAGAATTTGGACGCTCGAACACCAAGGAAAAACGCAAGCAGAAGCGCTCGAGATTGCGCTTCACGAACTTGGTGATGCTCGAGTTGTCAATGCAGGGATGACACAGGTGCATACGATGCCAAACGTGACCCGAAACATTTTGCTCGCAGGATTGATCTCGAGCGCGGCTGCCGTGGGCTGGACCTCGAGCACCGCGCAGATTCAAACGGTCGTGCCGAGTATTCAAGGTGTCTGCTGCCAACTGTTTCCCACAATTCAACAACCCAAGTTCATCAGCCTGAACGATCTCAAATCAGAATTCGAGGCCGCAGGTGTGACGGTGGATGAAAGCATGCAAGCACCCAAGCCAATAACTACAAATACATTTGGAGAATGGCCGTCTACAATTGCGACACAAACCCGCACCTTGAATTTGCACTTTCCTGAAATGCCAGATGGTCTAACCATCGACGTTCAAGCCCTGCCAGGATTGAGTGTGACCGCTGATGGTCAGAACCCACAATTTGTTGAGGACGAGGACGTGTTCATTTCCTTAGAGTCACTGATCGAACAATTGCGCAAGGCAAAACTATCAATGACACTCGAGGGTTGGCACAATCCGACTTTGCGCATCGGACAGACTGCCGTGACGATTGGTACTCGAGAATTTCCAGTGACGGGAGCCCAATGGTACTCGGGTGTGTTGATGAACGGTGTTGCCGCCAGCGGCTCCTTAAAAGAAATTACTTTCACCTGGAACCAACAACTTTTCGGCGTAACGACGCTCGATAAACACATTTATTCGATGCGCGTCAATGACCGTCCCGGCACGGTTTATGGACTGTTGATGCCGTTCAAGGATGTGCAAAGCATTTCGATCTGGCCAGCAGTAAAACGAGATCCCAATTGGATCGAATTCTCCCTGGCTCGAGTGAATGATCAAGGCGTGCTGCAATTTGTGGATGGTTCCGCGAAAGTGATCGAATTCGTCAAATCCTTCAAAGGTATTTCCGATGACCTCGAGTTTCTGAAGGTCAACAAGCACGATCCTGCCCGTTTGGAAAAACTTGGGTATGGTTCGGCGAAACATCCTGCCAAAGCCATGCTGGTTCGTCTGACGGGTCGCTTGGACACGAACATGACTGAAATTGTTGTGCCCGCAAAATCACGCTTGATGGCCTCGCCGCGTTAACACAGCAGTGCGACCTGAACCATCAAGCTCGAGCAATCTTTTGGAGCGGGAGAAGGGATTCGAACCCTCGACATGCAGCTTGGGAAGCTGCCGCTCTACCGACTGAGCTACTCCCGCAATACGAGACGCGATGCAAGAATGGTAGCCGAATTGAAGAAAGCCCGCAAGTCATGCTTGCGGGCTTTCTGGTGGGCAGGGATGGATTCGAACCATCGTACGCAATGCGAACGGATTTACAGTCCGTCTCCTTTAACCACTCGGACACCTGCCCAGGCGTTCGTCAGCTTCAAAAATGTACACGAGTTTCGGCCTGGAAGTCAAATCAAATTCGGTCCGGTATGGCTTCAGTATGGCTTCACAGCGGGTACTCGAGGTGAATCGCTTTAACCTTCGGCTTTCAAGCTGCGTTCCATCAGCCGGGCCACGCCACGATCCGGCTCGAGCGTGCCATTGACGATGGCCTGGATGGTTTCGCAGACTGGCAGTTCAAGCCCTTCTCGCCCAGCCCAGGCGACCACACGGGCCACCGTTGGAATGCCTTCGATGGCTTGGTGGCTTAATGGCAAACCTCGAGCGATGCGTTCGCCCGCCATGCGGTTGCGTGAGGAGTGGGCGGCACAGGTCAGCAGCAGGTCGCCAATGCCTGCCAGACCGTACATGGTGCTTTCTGTTGCCCCGCGTGCCAAGGCGAAACGCACCATTTCGCGCAAGCCTCGTGTGACCAGGGCGGCACGGGCGTTTTCGCCAAGCTCGAGGCCATCGACCAGGCCAGCGCCGAGCGCAATCACGTTTTTGAGCGCCCCGCCGAGCGACACGCCAATCACGTCGTTGGACGTGTACAGGCGCAAGTTGTCCGTGCCCAGGATGATTTGCACCTGTGCCCCAAACGCGGCATCGTTGCTGGCGACCACGCTCGCGGCGGGCAAACCTCGAGCAATTTCGCCTGCCAGGTTTGGACCAGAAAGCACCGCGACATGCTTAAACCCTTCGCGTTGCAACCCGGCGGTTAGCGGCTCGAGGTGCTCGTCCAAGCCTTTGGCGGCATTGACCACCGCTAAATTCCTGGGCAGTTCACGTGTGACCTCGAGCAGGTACGAACTGGGCACGACCAGCAGCGCAAAGTCTGAACCATGCAAATCCTTGAGTCGATTGGTGATCCGTAACGAGGCTGGGAATGGGATTCCGGGCAGGTGCTCGAGGTTTTCCCGGTTCGTCTCGAGCGCCCGAACTTGTTCTGAACGCCGCGCCCAGAGGATGACCTCATGACCGCAACGGGCCGCGAGCAACGCCAAGGATGTGCCCCAGGCTCCTGCACCAACGACCGCGATTCGACTTGGGTTCGTCATGGTTCAGGATACCGATCTTTTTTGTTGGTGATGCTTGACAAAGACGGTCCGCTCCGGTACATTTGCAAAGCCTCAGCCGAGGTGGCGAAATTGGTAGACGCACTACCTTGAGGTGGTAGCGCCCGTAAGGGTATACGAGTTCAAGTCTCGTCCTCGGCACCACGATTCGGACAGCGAAGCAACAACTCGCTGTCCTTTTTCTTGCTCGCTCAAACGCTTCAGGCTCGAGCATCAGTGCAGGGCAAATTGCGAAGCATTCGTAACTTCGGAACCTGTATTCGGTTGATCTTGCGATACAATCTTCAGCAAGCCAGTTCAACGTTTGATCTCGACAAACTGACCCTGACAAATTGACCCTGACAAATTGACCCTGGTACAAGGAGACAGCATGTCCAACCTGACACCCGCGCAACACCAGCACTTCCTCGAGCATGGATTCGTGGTCGTGCCAGCCTTGTTTTCCGAATCTGAAGTCGGATTTTACCGTGAGCACTACACGAAAATGCGCCTCGAGTCCGCCTATCCTGGCGACGATGCCGGTGTGGATTCGAGCAGCAACGATCCCCTCAAAAAATTTCCACGCATGATCCACATGCACCATTGGGACTTTCACAGCATGAAGTACCTGCTCGAGCCTCGCATCCGTGAGATTCTGGCGGCCTTCGTCGGATCGGACCCTTACGCCGTGCAGACGATGCTGTATTTCAAACCGGCGGGCGCTCGAGGCCAGGCGTTGCATCAGGACAATTACTATTTGCGGGTGCAACCCGGAACGTGCCTCGCGGCATGGACAGCACTTGACGATTGCGACGAGGAAAACGGTTGCATGCAGATGGTTCCAGGCTCGCACGATTGGCCGATTCTCTGCCCGGTCAAGGCGGATACCAGCGCGTCGTTTACCGATACGACCGTGCCATTGCCGGAAGGCACGCCGGTCGAACCGATTCGCATGAAGGCCGGTGATACGTTGTTCTTTAACGGTTCAATCGTTCACGGTTCATTCCCGAATACCAGTCAGGACCGGTTTCGCCGCAGCCTGATCGCGCATTACGTGCAAGGTGACGCGCAGCAAATCGGGCAATGGTACAACCCGGTGATGCGCATGGATGGCAGCGTGCTTGATCTTGAACAAAGCCCCGGCGCGACCAAATGCGGCGAATGGGTGGAGAATGACGGGCATCCAGAGATTGCCGTGACGAGCACGTACAACATGGAAGCCAACGTTCACGATTAAACTTGAGAATTGAGAAAAAAGCAGGCTCGAGGTTGGATGCTCGAGCCTGTTCTCGTGATTTGGTTTTGTTACGGCAGCATGAAACGGTGCACGCTCACGGCAGCATGAACCCAGACGCAAACGCTTTGACATCGGCTGTGACGGCTTCACTGTCCTCACCGTTCAAGGCCCGGTCGATCAGTTCGGCAATCTTCGGCATGTCCTTCTCGAGCATTCCGCGTGTCGTCACGGCGGGCGTTCCAATGCGAATGCCGCCACCGTGAATCATTTTTTCGGTATCAAACGGCAGCGTGCTTTTGCTGATCGTGATGTGCGCCGCGTCCAGCAACTTCGTGGCTTTCGTACCGTTCAAACCCTTCTCGCGCAAATCGAGCACGAACATGTGGTTGTCCGTGCCGCCAGAAAGCACGCGATAACCCATGTCTTGGAAAACTCGAGCCAACGCTTGCGCATTCTTGATGATCTGGGCGCTGTAGGTTTTGAACTCCGGCTTTAACGCCTCAGCAAAAGCGATGGCTTTTCCGGCAATCACGTGCTCGAGCGGTCCGCCCTGATGTCCTGGAAAGATGGCCCGATCAATCTTCACGCCAATCTCAAGGTCATTTGACAAGAGCAATCCCGAACGTGGCCCGCGCAAGGTTTTGTGCGTGGTGGTCGCAACAATGTGCGCGTGCGGAATTGGGCTCGGGTGAACGCCCGCCGCGACCAACCCGGCGATGTGCGCAATATCGGCGAACAAAATCGCACCAACTTCGTCCGCAATTTTGCGAAACGTAGCGAAATCAATTGTTCTCGAGTACGCGCTGGCCCCAGCGATAATCATTTTCGGTTTGTGCTCGAGCGCCAAAGCGCGAACATCCTCCATCTCGAGGCGTTCGGTGTCCTGACGGACTTTGTAGCCGACAATCTTGTAACGTAAGCCCGAGAAATTGACGGGGCTGCCATGCGTCAAGTGCCCGCCGTGCGAGAGGTCCATGCCCAAAACGGTATCGCCCTGCTCGAGAAGTGCGCCGTAAACCGCAAGATTGGCGCTCGAGCCGGAATGCGGTTGGACATTCGCCCAGGCCGCTCCAAACAATTCCTTGGCACGATCAATCGCCAGCGTTTCGATCTGGTCAATCACTTCGCAACCGCCGTACCAGCGTTTTCCGGGATAACCCTCGGCGTACTTGTTGGTGACGATGCTGCCGACCGCTTCACGCACGGCGGCGCTGGTGAAATTTTCGGAGGCGATCAACTCGAGGCCGTCGCGTTGGCGGTTGTGCTCGAGTTGGATCAGGTCAAAAATGGGATCGCGGGCAGTGCCGGTGTTTGAAGATGCTGTGGGTTCGAGGGTCTGGGTCATGCGGGCCTCCAGAGGATTCAGTACATCCCGGTTTTGGATGTACGCCATGTCAAAATCTTAGATTTCAACAAGGCTGTTCAATACGGCTTAGATTTTTCAGACATCAATTCGATTATCTAAGTTTTGACTGGGAGATAAGGAGCGGGACGGTGGCTCGGCTCGAGCCTTTCGCTGAAGTGTATCAAGCATCAGGATGAAACTCGAGGGTGATATGTCTAGAGGAGTGCAACCGTGAAGTTTGAACCTGTCCTGAACGACCTCGAGCCTTTTCTGGACTTGATGTGGGCTTGTTATGCTCGAACCATG
>JAYURE010000189.1:0-5637 GCA_043756345.1 Deinococcales bacterium
CCTTTGGTCAATATACGTTGACGTATATATGCTGTTGTGATATATATACGTTACAGGATATACATCGCTTGAGGAGCCCTGATGCCGCACAAACTCAAACTTCACACCCGACCAGAATTCGAGGCCGCCCTCGAGCAGATCGGCGAATCCACACCCATCGCCATGGCCCTTCTGGACCTGGATCACTTCATGGAAATCAACGATAAGCTCGGGCACCCAGCCGGAGACACGGTTCTGCGCAGCCTCGAGCGCACCCTCTGTGGCAGCCTGCCCGCGCACGCCATCGTCGGACGGATCGGCGGCGACGAATACGCCGTGGCATTGCCGAACACCAGTTCTGAAAGCGCATTGATCTTGCTCGAGGAAATCCGCGCCCATTTCACCTCGCGCCCACCGAGCCCGGAAGTGCAGCAACACGTGCAAGTCTGCATTGGCATTGCCAGCCGACCACCGCACGCCGAAAGCCTCCCAGAACTGATGCGGGCTGCCAGCGAAGCATTGCATCGCGCCAAACGCGAGGGCCGCAACCGCGTGGCGATTTACGTCGAAGAAAAAATGACCTTAAAAAGCAATTACTACACCAAGGCGCAACTCGAGCGGCTCGCCAAACTCTCCAACACCACCGGACGCACCGAAGCCAGTCTGCTGCGTGAGGCACTCGAGGAATTGCTCGCCAAGTACAAGGACGAACTCTGATGCTGATCAAACGCAAACAAGATTTGATCAATACGGATCGGCACGTTAAAACCCACGCCTACGAAACCGTGCGCTTCCTGCTCGAGCCAGACCGTGCTGGCCTGACACTGACCGACATCACGCTCGAGCCTGGAATAGAGGAGACGTATGGGTACGACAATCACATCGAAGTCGCGTACTGTCTCGAGGGTCACGCGATTCTGACCGATTTGAGTGATGGCAGCGTTCACGAGATTTTTCCGGGCACGCTTTGGGCGGCAACCAACCACGAGAAATTCAAGTTCGTTGCCAGCGTCAAAACGCGATTGATTTGCGCTTTCACGCCACCGTTCGCGGGGCATGAAACTGGATTCGTTGGTGATCAAACATGACGTTGCGTCCCGTGGTTGCAGCCCTCGATCTCGAGCATTTCATGCGTGAAGCACTCGAGCAGGCACGAATCGCTGGCGAAGCTGGCGGTATGAGCATCGGTGCGGTGCTGGTCATGGATGGAAAGATTATCGCTCGAGGTTACAACACTTGCGAAAGCGAACAGAATCAAATTCTTCACGCCGAAATGAATGCCTTGATGAACGGTGCGAAACCGCTCTGGGATGCCGGAGACCGTTGGGCCATGCGCGAGAATGCAGTCTTGTTTACCACTGTCGAACCCTGCCCGATGTGCCTCGGCGCAACCGTTATGGCCGACATTCCACACATCGTCTTTGCCGCCCATGATGGCAATGTTTGCTCGAGCCAGAGTGTGCGCAACAACCCGTACATTCGTCGTCACATTCAAACGTATTTGGGCGGCGTTCTCGAGACCGAATCTCGAGCCTTGATTGCGCAATTCTCGCCGGAGATGCTGCCAGGTTTGGATCGAACCTACGACTGACTTCAAGCTCGAGCCTTGAGGATTCCCTCACGGTCTTCAGCAATCACAGGTCATACTCGAACCGTGAAACAATTCCTGAAACGAATCATTGCCATTTCTGTTATCGCCCTCTCGAGCACTGCCGGAGCGCAAAGCATTTTTGATTTCAGCGTTTGGGGCACGGTGCAAGGTTCTTACGCGCCATTGCGTGGCACGCCCAGCATTGGGGTTGGCTATAAATTGCCGCTCGGTCTTGCAACTGTTGGGCTCGAGGTCACACCGTTTGCCGTGACCTTGGATAACTCCAACATGTTCAGTGTCGCCGCTGTCGTGCGTGACGTGCCATTGCCGTTCACACCCATTTCGTTTCGTGGCGACGTCGGTTACGAGCAAATTTATGGCCCGAGCATCACCACGATTCAAGCCTTTTATGCTGGTGCTGGCGTGCGTTATCAAATCTTTGGGCCGCTCGGTGTGACCGGTGGTGCTCGAGTCTATTTGAACAATCCGAATATCTTTTCAATCCTGATTGGCTTGGACATCGTGATTTGAAGCTCGAGTCCCAAGATTGACTTTCGTGCCGGTCAGAATCCTCGAAATTCTGACCGGTAAAACTTTGCGCGGTGCTCATTTGTGCGGTGCTAAACTGAACCCATGACCGCCTCCCTCGAGCGAAGCAGTAAAACCAAATTGACCGAGGCTGAATACTTGGAACTCGAGCGGCACAGCGAGGTCCGTCATGAATTTATTGATGGGAGAATGCTTGAGATGCCCGGAGCCTCATTGGTACACGAAGATGTGATCTTCAACATCACAACCACACTCGCCTCAGCAATCAAATCTCGAAAGTGTCGGGCAGCTTTTGGAGGAACGCAGATGCGTGCTCCAAGCGGAAGGATTTACTACCCGGACGTAATGATCTCGTGTCTTGAGCGGAGCAGTAAGTATATCGAGGATGCTCCATGTTTTCTGCTCGAGGTGCTTTCACCCAGCACCGAGGCAAAAGACCGTGGCCTAAAATTCAACGAGTACACCAGCATCCCCAGCCTGAACCAGTACGCGCTTGTGGCGCAAGACGAGCAACGCCTGACCGTCTTCACGCGAGGTGAAAACGATTGGCGCGTACAGTCGATCACCGAGGGTGCCATTCAAGTCGATTGTCTCGAGACAAAACTTTCACTCGAGCAGGTGTACGCGGGCGTGACGCTCGAGCCTATGGATTCAGATCGGCCCGGCCCGTCGAACTCGTCAGAACCAACTGATCCTTGATCGTCTGAGCCGCCAGCAATCCAACCCCTGGCACTCGAGCAATCTGTTCGAGGCTCGCATCGCGCAGTTCTTCTAAACTGGTGAAATGCTCGAGCAGCGCCTCGCGGCGTTTGGGTCCAATGCCGGGCATGTCTTCAAAGATGCTTTTCATCATGCCTTCGGCCCGAAGTTTGCGGTGGTACGTGATCGCATGATGATGCACTTCGTCGCGCACCGCGATCAGCATTCGCAGGGCCGGGTGCGTTTCGGGCAATCGGATTTTGCGGTCCTGCGCGATCACGGTTCCAGTCTCGAGCCACCATTGCGCCCCGTAAATGCTCGGCAGGATGATCGTCTCTTCGCGTTTGGCCAGGCCGATCATTGGGATTTTCAGATCAACTTCTTTCAATGCCTCGAGCACCGCTGAGACTTGTCCGAATCCACCGTCGATCATCAGCAGATCGGGAATTGGCAGCTTGTCGGAAAGTCCGCCGGTGAAGCGCCGCACGAGCGTCTGTTTCATCGCGGCGTAATCGTCCGGGTGATCCAAACCTTTGACCTTAAAACGTCGATGTTCACCTTTGCGGGCGCGTCCACCTTCAAAGACGACCATGCCAGAAACGATGTTGGTGCCGAACAAATTCGAGTTGTCGAACCCTTCGATCCGCCACGGACGTTCAGGCAGCGCGAGCGCCTCTTTGAGCGCATCCAAGCCCGGATTCTCGCCGCGTTTCTCGAGCAAGGCGAGTTCTGCCTCGAGCCCGTTTTCGGCGTTGCGGCTGGCCATCTCGAGCAGGTCCACTTTCTCGCCGCGTTGTGGAAATCGCAGTTCGACTTTGCGCGGCGATTTGCTGCTTAAAAATTCTTCCCAGACTTTCGCATCTTCAAATTCAACCGGCACGAGTACGAGCGGCGGGACTTGCATCGCCACGCCGTAATAATCTTGCATGAAGGCCTTCAAGATTTCCTCGAGCGTTGCGTCCTCCGCACCGGTCAAAAAACGTTTGTCACGGCCTATCACGCGCCCAGACCGCATCTGAAAATGTTGAACCATCGCGTACTCGCCCGCCTGGGCCGCACCCAAGAAATCCATGTCCTCGAGGTCCGTATTCAAAGCCACCTGATCCGTGTTGAACAATTTCTTGACCGCCTCGAGCCTGTCTCTGATCGAGGCGGCCTGCTCGAACTCTTGGCGCAGGGCCGCATCCTGCATGTCCACTTTGAGTTTTTCGACCATCGCTTGCGCTTTGCCCTCGAGCACGCTGGTCACATCAGAAACAGCTTGTGCGTATGCTTCCGGTGTCGCCTCGCCAATGCACGGCGCGAGGCAACGGCCCATGTGGTAATTCAGGCATGGACGCTTGCGCGGCTTGAACGGAATCCCCGATTCTTTGCGCAATTGAAAATTCGTGTCGATCAAATTCTTGGCCCGCCAGACCGCCCTCGAGTCTGGAAAAGGCCCGTAATACTTCGCGCCGTCCTTGATCACTTTGCGGGTCACGATCAGCATCGGATATTTTTCTTTGGTCAGTTTCAAAAACGGGTAATGCTTGTCGTCTTTTAACAGCACGTTGTAACGCGGGCGGTGCTGTTTGATCAGGTTCGCCTCGAGCACCAAGGCTTCGACCTCGTTTTGCGTGGTGATGAATTCGACGCTGCCCGCATCTCGGGTGATCCGCGAAGATTTGCCACCCGCTTTGAAATGCTGATGAATCCGCGACTTGATGACCTTCGCTTTGCCAACGTAAATCACGCGACCGGCTGGCGTGCGAAAAATGTACACGCCCGGTTGGGTTGGGATCAATCCTGCCTGCTCGAGTTCCACAAGATTAGTTTACGCTCTGAACGAAATCCAGATTGCAACTCCTACCGTGCTCAGCCAGCAATCGAAACTTTTTCCACGAGATTTCGAAACGCCAATCTGTCCAACAACCTCGAGCGATCAGGCCGTAGCGCTGAGGCTCGCCTCAGCCAAGCACGAGGTTGCAACAGAAAAGCTCGAGCCTTAAATTCAGAAGCTCGAGCCGGTCATGCGCTTGTGTTTTATCGGCGAGAGTTGGTTTTGTCCAAAGCGCGGCGCAGCACTCGAGCGATGTTGTAGCCGTTATCTTGTGCGTAAAAACGCAGGTGAAACAGGCGTGGATTTTCGTCGAGCAGTTCGTGATTGACGCCAACGATTTCGATGCCTTCTTCTGCCAAGATCTTGGTGACGGGATTGACTTCGGCTGCGGTCAGGACAAGGCTGCCGGTGACGATGGCTTTGTCAAAACCCGTGGGTTGCATGGCGATGCGGCTCGAGGTGCCAAAATCTGGTGAGAGTTCAAGGTTATTCCAGATGATTTTTTCGTTGCGGGCGAACGAGTACACAACCACGTTGTTGCTGATCTCGGGGCTCGTACCGATGATTTGGCCGATGCCTTTGGTGTCCAGACCGGGCAGTCGTGGCACAAACACCACGGGCGCTGCGACTGGCGTAGGTTTCGTGCCTTTGGGTACGGGCAGCACGACCGGTGTGCGAATCACGGGCAAGCGTTGGTTGGTTTTCTCGAGCACGGCACGGATCGATTTGGCCAGTGTCAGCGCTTGGCCGCGTCCGGTGTAATGCAGCCAGTAAAGTTGTCCGACGCCGTTGGGCAGGTTGCGGTTGGTGCTGGTGTGTTGCAAACCTTGGCGTTGAAGCTCGAGCGTGATGATGGCCAGTTCGCGTTCGGTCACGACGATATCGCCGCCCACGATGGCTTGGTCGTTGCCGAGGTTTTGAAAGCTGGCGTAAGAGTTTTGCGCCAAGGCTGGCCTGAGCGTGTTGGCGTTGATGGTGACGCGAATGCTTTTGCGCGGGA
>JAYURE010000190.1:0-5630 GCA_043756345.1 Deinococcales bacterium
ACTGCGTTGTGCCACGGTCACGCATCAGGCTGGCGAGCGCGTCGCGTGGCGTGCTCGGGGTTTGCGCCCACGGGTCGTTCGTGTTCTCCCACTCGAGCATGTAACGGCTGATCAGGTCGATCAGTGGTCCAAAGGTTGCGTCGTCCATTGCGTAACGGTTTGTCAAGTCATCGAGGAGGGCGTGAAGCTCGAGGTATTCGCCTTCCGTTTCGGGTCGTTTGATGTGCGCGTGGTTTTGGAAGGCCAGCCAAGCGTTCTGTGTTTGTTCGAGGTTGACGTGCGTGTTGTCGTGATTGCTGCTGGTCGTGGTGCTGGTGGTCATAGTGGCCTCCCTTGTCTGTTCCATTGGGTGTACTCGTCGTGCGTCATGATCCGTTTGATAAACGCGGTGCTCGAGGTGAAATTGATGCCACAAACGACACGATATTTGTTGCCACCAACATCGAAGATGAACACGATCAGGTCTTCTTTGCTTCTCGCGGCGTCCACGCTGTTGAAGTGTGTTTTGAGTTCCGCGAAATTCTGGGGTTCGATGCGGCGCAGGTGGTTGTACCAGTCGCGGAGCGGCTCTTCGGCTTCGGGATGATGTTCCGCGAAGGCGCGAAGGGTGCGTGGCGCGATGACGTTCACTCAAACAGTATATTACAAAATGCAATAATTGTAAATACTGGGATGGGAAAACCGATGATGATAACGGGGTTTGTCAGCAATTCATGGCTCGAACCGCAACTCTTTGACCATCACAGCCACAACAACTCAAGCGCTTCACAAACGGTCACGGCGTGCCGCTTCGTCTTCGGGCCGTTCTTGAATATCTTCTGTGATTTGTTCGGGCGTTCGTAGTGGCGTATCTCGAGAATCAGCGAACCCGAGCAGTTCAAGAATCTTGTTTGAACCAAGTTGATCAGTGCTCGAGGTGGCCGGTTCAGGCTGGTCTTTTTCGGGTTCGTTCGGTTGATCTGTCATGGATTTAGCCTACTTCCTCGAGAACGCGAAATGCCTTATTTCAAGAATTCCAACATCAGACTGTTGAAACGCTCAGGCGATTCATCGTTGGGTATGGCCCGACCCTTCAGCACGTCCAACGGTACTTTCTTCAAATCCAGAAACGCTTGCGCCCCACTGACCGGCGTGTTGACATCTTCTGTCCCCCAAACGATTCGTGCCGGTTGTGTCACACGGCCCCACAAGTTTTTGACACTGACGTTGGCGTGCTGTGCAATAAAAGCAAACACTGGATAGCCCTTGGCGTTTCCCTCGAGGTTGCCTTGGTAGAGCTTGATCACAGCATCGTCGGCGAGTCTCCAATCCAAATACACTTGGTTGTACAAGAAAAACCCAATGCCACCCGGAGCTTTCAGGACATCCAGCAACACCGGTCCCAAAGCACCATTGGCCAGCGAATCGTAAAAACCAGTGTTCGGCGGATTGACCAGACGATCAATTCCTGTTGGTGCGAGAAGCAAGAGTCTCGAGATCAGTTCGGGTTTTTCAACTGCAAGTTTGATGCTGTACGCACAAGCAAGGCTCGAGCAGACAACTTGGGCGGGTTCTTTGACGACGGTTTTCAAAAAGTTTTCTATCGCAGCAAGGTAAACCGTGCTGTCATACATGATCGGGCGTGCGCCACTGCGGGCAAATCCGGGTAAGTCAAGCACGAAGACTTTGTGGCTGGCCGTTAGTGCTTGGGCATTTTTTTGCCATTGCATGCTCGAGTTGCCACCGCCGATGCCGTGAATCAAAACCACGCTTGGGCCTTGACCAGCGGATTCGTAATAGAGACGTTCAATGCCAGGCGCGTTGACGAAGCCACTGGAGGTCATACCGGGAACTCGAGGGACGGGAACGGATTCGGCAGGGGTTGTCGTGCCTTTTGTGGCCATCGGAGCGCACGAGACAAAACCCAGCATTAGAAACGCGAACAAGATTTTCTTCATGGTTGCAGTCTAACGTGACAATAGCGGACAGCACTGCAAGCTCGGATCAAGAATCTTGTTTGGACGCGATTGCTCGGGGTGGGTTGAACCTACCGTGGAAAGCCATCACTGCGTCTGATCCGCTCGAGTTGGTACAAGTGATGCCGCGTGTGTGCCGTGAAGAACGCGAGGCTTTGTGCCAAGGTCATTGGTTTAACCATTGGGTGGTTCATCGCCGCGCTCGAGAGTGCCGTGGCGGGCAGTGGCTCGAGGTGTGCTCGCATTTTTTCGTGGTGATTCTGCCAGCGTTCTTGAACTTCCTCGAGCATTGGGGTTCGTTGTGGGATTGCGCTTTTACTTGGCGTTTTGACCCGTGTGTGCGTGTTCACTCCGGCGATCAACAGCCAGCCAATCACTTGTGATCGTATGGTCACGGCCTCGGGTTTTGCACCGTTCAGGAACGGTTTGGAAATGCCGATTTCGACCGTGAGAAGGTGTTCGGCCACCTCGAGCGCACACCATGTTCCCGGAGTTGCTTTGAAGTGCCGTTGCGCTTCCGAGAATGCGGTGAGTTGCTCGAGGAATGCGTCCCGTTGCCGTTCAAGTGGCGTGAACCGTGCTGAGATGTTTGGCTGCATGATCCCTCTGCTTTCAAGCTCGAGTTTACAGCCCGAGGTTGCGTCGCAGTGCCACCAATTGTCCGGTGTGATGCGCCTCGTGCGTGCTCAGGAAGGCAAGCACGCTACCGACCGTGCCCATCGGTATGGGGCGTGCCAGATCGTCTTCAGTCAAGCTCGAGAGTCGTGCCATCAACGCCTCTTGACTGGCGTGAAGATCAGATCGCAATTGCTCGAGGTTGAGGATTTCGTTTTCTGCGAGCGGTGCGGCATCTCGGCCCCAGCGTTTCAAGCGTTCTTCATCCCAAAGTGGTTTCGCACCCGTGATCAGCAGCGGAACTTGACGGCTCGAGACGATGTGCGCCAGCAACCACGCGGCACTGTTGCCCGCGTTCGGTCCTGATTTCAATGCGCTGCGTTGATCGAAAGCCTTGAGGTGTTTTTGCAAGTTGCCGAAAGTTGTGCCGAATTGCATTTGCAGTGTTGGAATGTGCATGATTCTCCTGGTATTGTACGGACTCGAGGGCGAAAATCGAAGTGTCGATTAACCGTTCTGTGCGGCCCAATCCCAAACCGTTGGAACCCATTCGTAAGCACCGTTGGCGGTGCGGCGAATGTGCGCCAGTCCGGGCCATGGAAAGTGGTAACCCATGACAAGCGTGCGGTCCGTGGCGATCTGATCGAACAACTTGGCTCGAGTCGCGCTGGCGACTGCGGCATCATCATCGAACAGGATGCGCAATCCCTGATTGAAGCCAAGCACGTGATGCACGACTGAATCGACCAGGTGAATCATTTGTTGACCGCCTGAACTGATGCGCACGGCAATGTGGCCTGGTGTGTGTCCCGGCGCGTCGATGATTTCAACTCCGGGAATGATTTGATCCCCTGGCGCGACGAACAGGGCGCGACCGTCGAGTGTGGCCCGGAACGATTGCAGCACAATGTCAAAAAAGGGTCGGACGTTGTCAGGTCGGTTTTGCGCTCCAGCGCTCGGGCTTGCGAGGGTAGCGTGTTCGCGTCTGGTGATCAGGTGTTCGGCGCGACGGAACACGATTTGGCTGGCGACGCTGCCTGCACCACCAACGAACAATCCGCCGATATGGTCCGGGTGCAAGTGCGAGATGATGACCGCGTTGACATCCTCAGGCTTAACTCCAATGGCTGCGAGGTTCGCAATGAGCCGCCCACCGTCTGCCGCGCCACCTTTGCCGCCGGTTCCAGCATCGATCAGCACGATGCCTTGCGGTGATTTGATCAGCAAGCCGTTCATGGCGGTCATCACGGTTGGTCCGACAGGCAGGTAGTTTGCGGCCAAGAGTGTGTTGATCCGTTCGACCGGTCCGTTCACGCCATAGGCTTGCGTTGGAAAGTTGAGCGTGCCATCAAACAGCACGAACACCTCGAGTGCGCCGATCTTCAGGCGGTAGTGTCCAGGGATGCTTGCTGGCGCAATTGGTGAGGTTGTGCCACCAGTTTGTGCTAGCCCATTCTGTCCGAGCATGGTCAGCCCGCCCGCCAGTCCACTGACTCCGAGAAGGCGCAATGCGTTTCGTCTCGAGATTCCGTTTGCGGTTTGATTCTTCTCGGCATCGTTCTTCATGGTGATCTCCTGATTCTTCTCGAGCGTTTGATTGCTTGTTGGAGCGGATCGATTCGTGGGTTTCAGTTCATCACAACCTCCATTTTAAGTGTATATACACGTATTTAGCGAAAAGAAAAACGAACTCTATTGAACCCGAAACTCAATCCGATTTGACCGCAGCAACTACCATTTCAATTGTCTCGAGCAGAAAATCCAAACGCTCTTGGCCGATGCTTTCAACAATGTGCCGCTGTGATTTGGCCCGCAATGGCACAGCGGTCACGATGGCCTCGAGGCCCCGATCCGTCAAGGCAATCAACTTCGAGCGGCGATCCATCCCAGGCACCGTTTCAATCATGCCCTGATCCTCGAGCCGTTGCAGGTCTCGGGTCAGTGTGGTGCGGTCCATGACCAGATGACCAGCCAGCACCGTGATGGCGACTGGGGCGTGAATAGCGGTTCCCACCAATAGCGTGAATTGCGTCGAGGTCAAACTGCTCGGCTCGAGGGCATGATCGTAAAATTGGCTGATGTCACGGCTGGCTTTGCGCAGGTTGATCGCGGCACAATTGCTCGAGGTTCGCTGCATGCCGCTGCGTTGTTGTGGGGTCAGTTCAACAGCCATACGTGTATATACACTCAAATCGATTGGGTTGTCAAGTAGCGACACGGATCTCGAGCTTGGCCATTCCGAAAAACACGTTACAGTAAACACATGATTCATCACGCCAAGATCGGACGGTTCGAGATCGCCTCACTGCAAGTCTGGCCCTTACAGGAATTCCCAGTCAACGAATTGCTGCCCACCGCAGATGCCGCCAGCCTCGAGCAAGCCCGAAACCGGCAACCACAGTTTTTTGGTGATGACGCAACACTCGTTGACATCACCCAGAACATTTGCGTGATCCGCAGCGCCGATCACACCGTCTTGGTGGATACCGGTGAACCTTTGAAACGCGCCGGGATGATTTTGCAATGGGGCTTGGCCTCACTTGGAATTCAGCCCCATCAAATCGATCTCGTGTTTTTAAGTCACCGCGACGACGATCACGTTGGCGGAAGCGTTGACTTGCAGGGCGAACCGCTCTACCCGCGTGCGCGTTACCTGATCTCGAGGTTCGAGTACAACGAACACAAGTTGGACCCCAAACGGGCGAAGGGTTTTCAAAATTGGATCAAACCGCTCGAGGACCGGGGGGTGCTCGAGTTCTTCGATGGTGCAACCGAGATCGTTCCCGGATTGACGACGGTGCCAACACCGGGACACCGTTCTGGGGCCACCAGTTTGCGGGTTCAAGATGGCTCCGAGGCGGCGCTGATGCTGGCGGATACGTTGCACCTGCCCATGCAAATCACGCACCCGGAATGGTCGAGCACCTGGGATTCGGATGGCGTGATGGCCGCTGAGACCCGCCGCCGCATCGTCGAACAGGCGGAACTCGAGGGGCTTCTGTTGGCCGTGCCGCACACTCCGTTCGGTGGATTGGGGTACGTCCAACGCGAGGAAGGCCG
>JAYURE010000191.1:0-2067 GCA_043756345.1 Deinococcales bacterium
AGGAAAACCAGGATGCTGCCGAGCGCTCCCCAAAAGGTCACGTGACGCATCACGGTGATGAACGTCTCGCTCGGGCCGAGCAGGTGAATGGCGTTCGAGGCGAGTGTGGCGAATGGTTGGAACCAGTCCGGGCCACTCTCGAGCACTTTGAAGACTTGTCCGAGAAATCTCATGCCGACGTGAAAGGTGATGAAGCTCGAGACGATCAATGAATCGTTGGGAATCTTGCCGCCTTGAATAGCCTCATGAAGCAAGGTGCGCGGATTGAAACTGAAGGCTCGAGCACCAGATTTCGTTTTGAACCGCCGGTACGCGAGGCCGATCACGCCGAGCAGAATGGCGAAGGTCAACAGGTCGGCGGTGACGTTGTAAATCGCGGTGTACCAAGTATCGGATTTAACCTCGAAGCCGAAGAATCCCTCGAGACCATCGACGATGTTCACCAGCAGGTAGTACGTGAAGCCGAAGAAGATTCCCGAGTGCAGCATCGAAACCCAGAAGCGATCTCGAAAGACTCGAGTTTGCGTTAAACCATTCCAGATCGCAGCGCCAATTCTCGAGGTCAGGTTATCGAAACGTTGATCACTGTCGGGTTTGGCCCTTTGAATAGCCTGGTAAATCTTGTAAAAGTTCAGCGCTGCCAGACCACCGAATGCGCCGCCAACGATCACGAACAGGATTTTCTCGAGCAGGCTGAGTTGAAACGCGAGGGGTTCAAACATGATTGAACGCAGTCTAACAAACTGGTTCGAGACTGGCCGGGATGGTCGCCCCGTTTCGCAGAACGTGGTTTGCTTTGAACCGGCAATACTCGAGCTTCGTACCTGATCCGCACGCCGATCTCATCGGCCCAATTTGGAGGTTTCATGCACTTGTTTGACACGATCATCGTCGGTGGCGGTCCCGCCGGACTCTCCGCCGCGCTTCACCTGGGCTTCCATGGCCGCGATGTGCTGGTGCTGGATCGGCGCACCGGGCCGCTCTTTTACACCCTGACCGAACTCTGGAACGTGCCGGGATTTGTTAGGCAAACCGGCGTGAGCATTCAACGCAGCCTGAAGCTCGAGGCGGAACGCGCCGGGGCGAAAATCCAATCTGGAAATGTCGTCAAGATTTCTGGGCAGGCTGGGCAATTCATGCTCGAGATGACCGATGGTGTGGTGCATCATGCGAAAACCATTTTGCTGGCGACAGGCGTGGCCCGGTATCACCCGCTGGTCAATGGCGAGTACGAACCGTGGTTGAAGTACGCTGCGAAGGGCAACACGTATTACTGCCCGGATTGCGAAGCACCAGAATTGTTGGGCCGCGACATTGTGGTGATCGGTGTCGGTGGCGCGAACGGCGCGTTGGGGGCCGCGCTACCCTTGCTCGAGTTTGCCCGCAGCGTGCGCTTGTTGTTAACCGGAGGCACGGAGTTCACCGGTGATTTTGTGCGCAAGCAAGCGGAACTCAAGCTTGAGGTGATCGTCGGTCAGATCGCCAGTGTCGATGGCAGTAAGGGGAAAGTCAACGCGGTCGTCCTCGAGGATGGATCGCGTGTCGAGGCGGACGGCTATTACATCGCCAGCCCGAAACTCCCGCGTCACAATCTGGCGAATCAACTTGGCCTCGAGCTTGCGCCGACGGGTCACATCAAAACCGGTTGGCGTGGCCAGGTCAAACTCAAACAGGCCGCTGCCGATGATTGGCTCGAGGGCGTCTGGGCGGCGGGCGATGTACAACCGCAAACGCAGCAGGTTTCGATTGCGGCGGGTTCTGGCAACATTGCGGCAGTGATGATCGATCAGTATTTGACCAAGCACGAACCGCGACGCTTGGGCCTCGAGCCTGGGGCGAAATTTGTGCCACCGATGCTGGTCGGTAAGCAACACTGAGCGTTCAAGATCGGGCAGGTTCACGGTAAGCGCAAAGTCACTGGCTCGAGAAATTCGGGTTCCAATGGATGTTCTGGCGAGGGCGTTGCATGCTCATCTATTCCGACTTAATCGTTTTTGTCGTCCCAGAAACAGAATTCGAGCTTCTGGCTTTTGTACCTCCCCTGCGAAGTAGCGACCATGCCCGCCA
>JAYURE010000192.1:0-5610 GCA_043756345.1 Deinococcales bacterium
GATCAGCATTGTCGGCATGATCGATCAAACCCGGCATTGGTTCAAAGCTGCGAACGGTACGAACACGCTTAGCAACTCGAGGGAGAATTCTTTTTGCACCTACACCGTGCAATCTGATCAGGTTTACGTAGTCGAGAACGCCCTGAACGACCCCCGTTTTGCCAAAAATCCAGATGTTACCGGTGTTGCGCACCTTCGGGCTTACGCGGGGGCTCCATTGCTGACACCAGACGGCCTGAGCATCGGAACGCTTTGCATTTTTGACACATCAACCCGAGTTTTCTCGGATGCCGAACGTGATACCTTGATCCGTTTGGCGGCAATGGTCATGAAAGAACTCGAGGACCGTCTCGCCCGGATCAGCACCGGGACGGATACGCCTGAAACTCGAGAACAAGCGCTCGACCGGGCCACCACAAACATTGGAGAACGGCTCGGATTACCGGTGTTGAAACTCTATGGATCGCGTCAACCGCTCGAGCTTGGCGCATTGGATCAGGAACCCGAAGTGCTCGAGGGTGTCTTCACGCACTTAAAACGCAATCAACCCGAAGCGCAACCGAACCCCAGCTTGAAGTTAAAACTGCTCGAGCGCTTGCGATTCACCCGCAATCACAACGACAACCCGGCTCCGGCTCGAGCATTGCTGCTCGGGGATGATCAAGCAATTGTGGCTCACGCCTTCGATGAAACGATGTCGTTGCAAGCCTGGTCGAAACAACCTGGCCTGGCAGCGACTGTTCTCGGTTCGTTTACGGGCTCTGCGATGACGGTGCGCCTGCCCAACAACAGCAGTTTGATCGGCCTGAGTGCCCAGAGAATTTCCAGTGCGGCTGAGCCTAGCGAACCCGATTGGTTGGCACTCGGCGAGCTTGTAGCACCATTGGCTTCACGTTAAACCGTTTGGCATTTCAGGTCCCAACCAGCTAGAGTCTCGAGCGATGTACAACCTGATCAAACCGCTGCTGTTTCAATTCGATCCCGAAGACGTGCACGACTTTGCAATGCTTGGCCTGCGATTCGCGGCGCATCAACTGGCGTTGCGGGACTTAATCGCTCGGGTTTGCGCACCTCGAGATCCGCGTTTGACCGTCAAACTCTGGAACCTCGAGTTTCCCAATCCGGTCGGGCTGGCGGCAGGTTTTGACAAGAACGCGCTGGCCTTGCCAACCTGGGCCGCGCTCGGTTTCGGTTCCGTCGAGATCGGCAGCATCACGGCGCTGGCACAACCAGGGAACGACAAACCGCGTTTATTTCGCCTGCCCGAGGACAACGCGATCATCAACCGCATGGGTTTCAACAACCACGGCGCGAAAGTAATAGCGGCACGGCTCGAGTTGTGGCGGCATCAGTTTGGACCATCGAAAATTCCGCTCGGAATCAACATTGGCAAGTCAAAACTGGCAACACTCGAGGATGCGGCAGCAGATTACCTCTCGAGTCTGCATTTACTCTGGGAGTACGGCGATTACTTCGTGGTCAATGTTTCCAGCCCCAACACGCCCAACTTGCGGCAATTGCAGGACAAGGACAAACTCGAGGGCTTGCTGTCTGCCGTGATGGAATTTGTGAACGCACAAGCGAATCCGAAACCAGTCTGCCTGAAAATCGCGCCTGACCTGACCCTCGAGCAATTGGACGAAATCCTCGAGTTGATCGAACGTTTCGGGCTTTCTGGCGTGATCGCAACCAACACCACACTGGCTCGAGACGGCCTGAAAACAGTGATCGAAGAATCTGGCGGACTGTCCGGCGAACCGCTCAAAGTACGCAGTTTTGAGGTTCTGAAGCACTTGGTCAAGACGCTTGACGGTCGCATCCCCGTGATCTCCGTTGGCGGGATCAGCACGGCGGACGACGTGCAACAACGCCTCGATGCCGGTGCCAGTCTGGTTCAGGTCTACACCGGCTGGATTTACCAAGGCCCAATGATGATGCGCGATATTGCTCGAGGATTACTCGAAACTTAAATCGCTTTCCGGCGCGTTGACCATGTGTACCGCCATCCTTTCCACCGCCTCGAGCAATTCCTGACGCACTTCAGGCTCGAGGTTCGCCACAGAACTCGCATCCGAAAAGCATTCAAACCAAGCTCGAGCGCGGGCCGGTGTGATCTCGAATTTCAGGTGTCGCGCCCGCAACATCGGATTGCCGTAGTAGCGGTGATACAACGGTGGACCGCCGAGGAATCCCGTCAGAAACGCCTCTTGCTTGTTCATGGTTTCGGAAAGTTCTTCGGGGAAAAGGTCCGAGAGAAGCGGGTTGGCTTTGACCAACGGATAGAATGCCTGGATGATCGCTCGCAATTTCGCGGCCCCAATCCGGTCATACAGTTTTGGCAATTCATTTTGTTGTGGCTGACTCACCATTTGATTCTGACGGCTCGAGACTTGATTGACCAGAGACGCACAACCCAAATCGAAACCAGTGCAGGAGCTAGGCTCGAGATATGAATCACGCTGCACTCAATCATGTTTATGTTCTCGGGGATCAACTGACCATGCAGGTCGGGCCATTGTCCAAACTCGAGCCTGCGCAAACGGTTGTTCTATTGGTCGAATCGCTCGAGCGTGGGCAGAGCGTTCCGTTTCACAAACAGAAGCTCGGGTTGGTCTACTCGGCGATGCGGCATTTCAAACTCGAACTCGAGCGTGCGGGGTTCACGGTCAATTACCAATCGTGCGTGAAATGGATCGATGGAATTCAGGCTCACCTCGAGCAATATCCTGGTACGAAGCTGACGGTGATGCAACCCGCCGATTATGGCGTGGATGCCGTGTTGCGGAACATGATCGAAACGCATGGCGGCACGCTCGAAGTGGTTCGGAACGAACTATGGCTCTCAAGTGATACAGATTTTGACTTGTTCGCCAAGGATAAGAAAAGTTTGCGCATGGAATTTTTTTACCGTCAGATGCGAAAGAAAGCCGACTGGCTCATGGATGGTTCGGAACCGGTCGGTGGAAGTTGGAATTACGATGCCGACAACCGTGAGGTTCCGCCCGCCGGTCATCGCTTTCCAGAAAAACTCGAGTTTGAACAAGATTCACTGACACTCGAGACGCTGGCTTGGGTCGAACAGCATTTCCCAAACAATTTTGGCCGACTGGACGGATTCAACTGGCCCGTCACACGAGTTCAAGCGCTAATGGCGCTCGAGCATTTTCTAACACATCGCTTGGCCCTTTTCGGACCGTTCGAGGATGCCATGGTCGAAGGCGAAAACCAGCTTTATCACAGCCTGATCTCCCCTGCCTTGAACATTGGCCTGCTGACGGCCCGTGAAGTCTGCGAAGGCGCACTCGAGTTTGCGGCCAACGCAAAAAACAAGATTCCACTCTCCAGCATCGAAGGATTCATTCGGCAGATCCTCGGCTGGCGCGAATTCATGCGACATATCTACCGCACGAAAATGCCAGCGTTTCGCAACGAAAACCGACTCGAGCACACGGCGAAACTCCCCGAGTTTTACTGGACCGGCAAGACGAACATGCGCTGCCTCGAGCAAAGCGTGACGCAAGTCCTCGAGACGGGGCACTCGCACCACATTCAACGGCTGATGGTGCTTGGCAACTTCGCGCTGATCGCGGGCGTCCGACCACAAGAGATCAACGATTGGTTTCTGATCGCCTACGTCGATGCTTTCGATTGGGTCGTCTCACCGAACGTTCTGGGCATGAGCCAATACGCGGACCTTGGCAGCTTCACCAGCAAACCTTACGCCAGCGGCGGTGCGTACATCTCGAGGATGTCAAACCACTGCGCCGGTTGCCAGTTCAATCCAAAAAAATCTGTGGGAGAGGATGCCTGTCCATTCTCGAGTCTGTACTGGGATTTCCTGGACCGTCACGCCCTAACATTCGCCAAGAATCAACGCATGAGCATGATTTTGGCAGGCTGGAAGAAACGCAGGCTCGAGGATAAACAGGCGGTGCTCGAGCGGGCGGGCGAGGTTAAACGGTTGCTCGAGTCGGATTTTTTGTAAGAATTCAAACACTCGGTAACCAAAGAAGGAGACCGAGGGAAGTATCCATTCCCCCGGTCAAAGTTGTACCGCCCATTTCGCACACCAGTACGTTTAAGCCCGTGGTTCATTCGTTAGGTCGTTCGTCTTGCCATTAGACCATCGCCCCAGACGTGAAGAATTTTTGGAGGGGCGAACCGGGATCGAACCAGTATGAAACGACTGCTGACCAAAAGCACTTGACCTGGCGTTCGGCGGTGAATACGGAGTCTGGAGTGAGAGCTTGAGTCTTGGGTTGGGATCGCGTGCCTCTACCGTTGTGCTGGGTTTCCCCAGCGGATTGGGCTATCCCACCGAACTTGGTGGTGGGAGCAGGATTCGAACCTGCACTTGGCGCAACACCCTCTCAAATTCAGCTTGAGCTTCAGATTGCACTCCACGGTTAATTTAGCACAAGCTGATGTTTAATGCAATCTATCTATAATTAAGCACAAAAAACAAACAAGTAACTCGAGATTTTCCCGAGTTACCATACAATGAATTTCGTTCCAATTCAGCCGAGAATATACCCAAAGATCGCATCACCAATCTTCTGCTCGGTCGTTTCGATGTTGTTCGCCTCTTCTCGAGCAAATTTCACGGCCTGCTGCAACTTCTCGACCCGATCCAGCAACTCATTGACCCGTTTGGCAGGCATCGCACCGGAGAATTTCAAGGTTCGCCAGTATCCGACCGTGACATCCTCGTGGTACACATCAACCTGCGCCGGGTGCTTATCGGTCGCCTCGGCCTTGACGTGGTTGCGAGGAATCTTCTTGGTGCGCACGGTCTGCACAGGCTCGGTTGCCCAGCAGTCGGCGCTGGCATCGAACTCCCAACTCTCTGAGGCATCCAAAACCGGAAGCTTGCGAACAAACGTGTACAAGTCCACCAATTGCTTCTCGAGGAACAGCAGGTACGTAATCGGCACGTTCTTTAAGATCGCCCGCCCGTCAATCACCACATCGGCTTTGGCAACACAATTCGCCAAATCCTTGATCGCGGTCACGTCAAACAATTTCGTCAGGATTGCAGCGGTTTCGCGCACGACCTCCTCGGCTTTAACCTGAACCTTGGTCGATTCGGGTGGCAACTGCTCGCCCTCTTCGTCCTTGGGTCGGTATGTTCTCGAGATGCCCGAAAGCAACGTCGGTTTTTGCAGCGCATGGTGCGCCTCGGTGAGTTCCTGGAAAGAACGGCTTTTGACGCCCTTTTCAACGGCGATAATCTGGTTCAACTTTGGCATATGGATCTCCTACGCAGTTAAACTGCTCGAGTTGGATTGTATTCCGTGAACTCGAGCAGTTTATCTGCCGCTTGGCGTAAGCCATGTTCAAATCAATGGCGTAGTCAGTGGCTCAGAAGGTCCATTTAAGGCGTGAGTCGGTTCCTGTCACGCGGGAAGGCTCGAGCATACCGCACGTTTTGAATACCCAAAATCTTCGCCGTCATGCGTTCGGCCCCAATCGCCAATCCACCGTGCGGCGGCATCCCATGCTTGAAGACCTCGAGGTACGCTCCGAAACCGTCCGGCTTGACGCCCTTGGCCTCCATGCGCTCGAGCAGCATTTGATAATCGTGAACACGCTGCCCACCGCTGGTGATTT
>JAYURE010000193.1:0-2066 GCA_043756345.1 Deinococcales bacterium
TGGATCAAAACCGATGGCAAGATCTCGCACGGCAATTCGGGCGGAGCCGCCTTTAACGAACGTGGCGAACTGATCGGCGTGCCGACCGCTGGACGCACCCAAGTCAACGGCGTCGAACGCGAGGAACAGGCTTACGTGCGTCCGATTGGTCTGGCCTGGGCGACGCTTGGTCCGAATGTCCCAGACATTGTGCGTGCGCCAAACGGTGGCGGCTCGAGCGACACGGGCGGCAACACGGGTGGCGGTGGAAACACCAGTACTGGTGGCAACACAGGCGGGAACACGGGCGGGAACACTGGTGGAAATACTGGCGGCAACACCGGCGGGAACCAAACCAGCAACCTGACCTGGCCGCCCAAGATCACGCCGGGTCAAATCTGGACCGTGCAAATTGATGGCTTACCAGCCTGGAAAGCCACCTTTGAAAAACTCGATCAGGATGGCGATCCGACCGGTTCTGCCACACAAAGCGGCAAGCAGTTTGTGATTTTCTCGCTGGCCTTGAACAGCGGTGGTTATCGCTTCCAGTTGGCGGACAATGCTGGATCGTACTTCTGTGATTTCCCAGGGGCCTCGAGCCTCAATGGTCAACGTCTGGTGCAGGGTAAAGCGTTCCGTTCCGCCAAAGGCAGCAATGACCTGCAAGACCTAAACAAATCTTGCACCGCCACGCTCGCAGCGAATGGATCGAACGTCACGGGTGGAAACAGTGGAGGTAACACAGGCGGTAACTCGAGCGTCACCTTGACTTGGCCGCCCAAGGTCACACCGGGACAAAACTGGACGGTGCAAATTGATGGTCTGCCTGCCTGGAACCTCAATTACGACAAGGTGGATCAGGATGGCGATCCGACCGGAACTGGCACGCAAGGCAACAAGCAATTTGCGACCTTTGCGTTTTTGCTCAATGACGGTTCGTTCCGTTTCCAGATTTCAGATGCGAACGGTTCGTACTATTGCGATTTTGAAAATGCCTCGAGCCTGAACGGTTCACGGTTGATCAAAGGGGTCGCATTTCGCAAAGACAAAAACAGCGAGAATGTTCAGGATTTGAAAAAAGGCTGTACTGCAACCCTATCGGGGGGCAACGACACGGGCGGAAACAGTGGAGGCAACACAGGCGGCAATCAGGCGCAGGGGACATTGACTTGGCCGCCCAAGGTGGTGTCGGGCCAAGCCTGGAGTGTGCAAATCGATGGCCTACCCGCCTGGCAATTAAACTTTGCAGGCATCGACTTGGACGGCTACCCGACCGGTTCAGCCACGCAGGGCAGCAAAAAATTTGCGGCCTTCGCCGTTCAATACAAAGATGGCTGGTTCGGATTTCAGATGACTGATGCCGCAGGAACCTACTCGTGTGATTTCGAGGATGCCTCGAGTGTTAACGGTTCGCGTTTGCTCAACGGCAGTGCCTTCTACCGTGAAAAAGGTGCGGAAAAATCACAGGATTTGAAGAAATCCTGCACTGCCACGCTGGTCAGTGGCAATGCCAGTCTTCCCGGATCGGGCAATCTCGAGATGGGATTCAATTCTTTTCAGACTTTGGATCAGATCATCGCAACAGCGCACCTGTAAGGGTTCTGAATCCTTTCGATCCTCGAGTGCCTTCACGTGCTCGAGGATTTTCATTGGGCTGGGAGATGAAAACAGAGGAGACTTGACAAAATGAGAGACATAGGATCACAATGTCGCTATCTCGAGAACCGTGGACCTCATGAATCCACACAAGATCAATCCATACCGATCCGCGAAGTTCACGCTGCACCGCAACCACAGGAGCACCCATGGACGCCAACCTTCTCAAAGGCAACCTCGACCTGATCCTCCTCGCCACACTCGAGCATGACAGCAAATACGGCCTCGAGATCACCAAAGAAGTCCAAGACCGCACCGACGGTTACTTCCAATTCAAAGAGGGAACCCTCTATCCAGCCCTGCACCGACTCGAAAAACAAGGCTTCATTGCGGGCGAATTTCAGTACTTGCCACGTGGTGGCAGCCCGGTCAAATACTACAAACTCACCGACGTGGGCCAAAAAGAATTGACTGCCAGACGCAAGACATTC
>JAYURE010000194.1:0-2061 GCA_043756345.1 Deinococcales bacterium
TGCGCTTGTTCATGATTGACCGCCGAAGACTTGCTCGAGTGCGTCACGCATCACTTGCACGGGCGCGTCGTGACCCGTCCACATTTTGAAGGCAATCGCACCCTGATACACCAGCATGCCCAAACCATCCAACGTCTTCGCACCTCGAGCTTCCGCCTCACGCAAAAACGGGGTGCGTGGCGGATTCGGAATCACATCGCAAACAATCATTTTGTCAGTGATCGTGTCGTACTCGAGGTTCGGTTTGTCGGTCACATTTGGGAACAAACCAATCGAGGTTGCATTCACAACAATGTCCGTGCCGCTCGGAAGCACAAACGGCTGGTGCCAATGCACGAACGTCGCATTCGTCGGTGTCGCCTCATTTAAGAGCGCCTCGAGTTCCATGCCTCGGCCCGCGTCACGGTTGACCACGGTGATGTGCGAAACGCCATTCAAAGCCAATTCCACAGTGATCGCTCGAGCCGCACCGCCCGCGCCAAACACGACCGCCTGGCGGCCTTTGGGATTGGTGTGCCCATCGTCGCGCAAGCTGCGAATGAAGCCCTTGCCATCGGTGTTCTCACCGATCAAGCGGTTGCCTTTTCGGTGCACTGTGTTGACCGCACCCATCAGTTTCGCATCCTGCGCGACCTCATCCAAAAACTCGAGCACCGCAACCTTGTGCGGAATTGTGCAGTTGATGCCTGCGAAATTCATGGCCCGCAAGCCTTGCACGGCACGCTCGAGGTCTTTGGGCAGGACTTCGATGTTGAGGTAACGCCAGTTCAGGCCCAGCGCCTTGAATGCGGCCTCTTGCATGACGATGGTGGGGTTCTCGGCGACCGGATGACCGAAGACGCCGACGAGTTCAGATTTGTAATTCGCATCCATGAAGCATTGTACAGTTCATGGTGATTTGAGAATCGCATCGACCGTCTGCTCGAGGCTCAAATCGCTCGAATCGAGCCTCAGCCAGTCGTCCGAGAATTTTGCGGTGCTGATCCAAGCGTGAATCCCACGGATCGGCTCCTCGAGAACGCCCGTGTCGAACCCCTTGTTCGTGCGAGTCCGGTTGCGTTCAAGCGCCACCTCGAGCCGGGGCAACAGCAGAATTTTGTGAAACTCCAGCCCCGCGAATTCGGGCTCGAAAATACTAGCGGCGTCTTCGCTCGAGATCACGTCATCAATCACCACGGCGAAACCATTTGTGGCATACAACTTGGCGCTGGTCGTGGCGCTCATCCGAGCCAGCCTGAACTGTCGGCCCGTCTCTTCGGTCCAATCTGGCACCGGATGCGCGATGCCGGAAACCACAAACTCGCGCAAGTCATCGACCGGCAAATGCAACCCGAACTCAAAGCGTTGCAGCAACGCTCGAGCCACGCTGGACTTGCCCGATCCTGGCGTGCCTGTCAGTAAGAAGATCGGCGCGTGTTCCACCTCGAGACGTTAGCATGAGGTCATGACTTGGTTGAAACACAAGAAAATTGGTCGCGCCGATGTGTACTCGTTGACCGACGGCAAATTTCGACTCGATGGCGGCAGCATGTTTGGCATCGTGCCGAAAACGCTTTGGGAGAAAATTTCGCCACCAGACGAACGCAATCGGATTCAGTTGCAAATCAATCCAATGCTGATTCAACTCGAGGGAAAGAACATTCTGATCGAAACCGGCATGGATGACAAGTCTGGCGCGAAGTTCGAAAGTATCTATGCGGTTGAACGCGAAGAAACCATTTTTGATGGTTTGCGTTCGCTTGGGCTCGAGACGGGCGATATTGACCTGGTGATTTGCACGCACCTGCATTTTGATCACGTTGGACGAAACGCGAAATTCAACGATGCGGGCGAACTCGAGCCGACCTTTGCCAATGCGCGGTACATTGTGCAACGCCAAGAACTCGAGGATGCCACGCACACGCATGAACGCAACCGGGCGAGTTACTTGGATCACAACATCTTGCCGATTCTCGAGCGTGACCAATTTGATTTGCTCGAAGGTGAAACCGAACTGCTGCCCGGATTGCGAGTCGTTCCAGTTCCGGGTCACAACCTCGGACAGCAGGCCGTGATCCTCGA
>JAYURE010000195.1:0-2061 GCA_043756345.1 Deinococcales bacterium
CTTGTTCTTGACGCCCGCATTCATCGCCCAGGCGACCGTGTAAATCAGGTTGCCGCGCTTGCCGCTGACTGGATCTTTTGGCAGCAATGTGGTGCCGTATTTCAGGTTTGGTGCTTGGTCACGCAAGAAGCCGAGCGCCCAGCCACCTTCAAATGCCGTGGCCACCTTACCGGATTTGATGCAGTCTCCGCCCCATCCGGCGCTGATCACGCTGGGTTTGATGGCGACCTTGGCTTTGACCAAATCGGTATAGAACTTGAACGCACTGGCAAAACGCTTGTCCAAAATCGTGCGGCCCGAAACGATTGGCTTCCAACCGGTCGCGGCGGCGAACGCACCGAATCTCGAGTATTCGCCTGGGAAGCAGGTGCCGTAGTAACCGGCTCCGAGTGCTTTTTGCACGGCAGTGATCTTCGTGGCGAAATCGGTCCAGGTGTCATTTTCATCTGGGTATGCGGTTTTGGCTTGGTCGAACAAATCCTTGTTGTAATACATGGTCAAGGTGTTGAAGTCCTTGGCCACGCCGTACTGCTTGCCACCCTGCGAGAAGACTTTGTTCAGGCTCGGCAGGAATGGTTTGGTGTCGATCACACCATTTAACGGCATGATCTTGCCGGTCGAGATCAAGCTTTTGGCGGCGAAATCCTCGAGGTAGAACAGATCCGGTGCGTTGCCCGAGGACAGTTGCGTGACAATTGTTTTGCCGAATTCGGCGGTTGGCACGTACTTGACGGTTACGCCGTCGGCGGCCACTTTGGGTTGCACGAACTTGGTGATCAATTCCTGCACGGTGGCGGTGTCGGTGGCTCCGTCATACCCACCGATGGTGATGACGTTCTCCTGGCCTGAAACCAGGTTCATGCCTGCGATTCCGGTGATGCCCAACGCGGTCAATCCCAACAACATTGCTTTTTTCATGGTGTTTCTCCTCCTCGAGTGATGGCTGCGGGTTGAAGGGCCGAATGGTTCAGCGATGGGCGATGGGGAGCGACAGAGGATTCTCGAGCCAATGCAGTCAGGCTTGTTCGGTCAGGTTTTTTCGGTCGGCTGAGTAGTTCCGGGCTATTTGAGCCGGGTTACTTCAATCTGGCGGCGCTCGAGGCGCGAACGATCAGGTTGGTCGGGATCAGTTTGGATTCGAGCGGTTTTCCCGCAATGCGTTCAAGTAGAAGTTCGGCGGCGGTGCGGGCGACGGTACGAATTGGTTGATGCACGGTGGTCAGTGCTGGCGTGTGACGCAACGCCAACGGCAAATCATCGAAACCGGTTACGGAAACATCCCATGGAACCCGCAAACCGGCATCTTCAAGCGCGGCTATCGCACCCAAAGCCATCTCGTCGCTGGCACAGGCAATCGCCGAAAACTCGAGCCCTTCGGCCAGTGCGCGACGCACGGCGCGATAGCCACCAAGTTGCGTGAACTCACCATCCCAAACCAGCTTGTGATCGATGGGCAGGTTCGCCACGTCCAGTCCCTGCAAGTATCCCTCGCGGCGTTGCATCGAGGCGTGCCCCGATGTTGCGCCAGACAAATGCGCAATTCGCGTGTGACCCAACTTGACCAAATGCCGGACAATCTCGAGCAGTCCCGAAATGTTGTCGATGTCCACCCAGGCGACGTTCTCGAGCGCATGGCCAACCATCACGAACGGTTGTTTGCGGGCCTCGAGAATGGCTGGGCGCGGATCGTCGAGGTGAACGCTCAGAAGCACCAGCCCATCGACTTTTTCGTGCGGTAAACCGTCGGGTCCAGGCTCGAGGATGCGCACCGTGTAGCCTTCGCTCATGAAGCGTTCTTGCAGCGCGTCGAGCAGCACCGTGTAGTACGGGCCATAGGCCGCATCGCCATCGGAGAAGGCCAATCCGATCTGATGCCGTCCTTTGCGGGCCAATTTGCGGGCTCCGGGGTCGGGCACGTATTTCAGGCGCTTGACGATCTCGAGCACGCTGGATCGGGTTTCGGCGTTGACCTCATCGCGTCCGTTTAGCACACGGGAGACGGTGCCTTTGGAGACACCGGCCTGACGTGCAACTTCTTGGATCGTGACTTTGGGCATGCCG
>JAYURE010000196.1:0-2060 GCA_043756345.1 Deinococcales bacterium
AGAGGTCTTGGATGATATGCTGCTCGAGAAGGTGGCGGATTCTAGACATTTCTGCCATCTTCAACTTTTTAAGCCATTACTGCTAGCACCCGACGTAATTTAGTGATCGACACCAGCCCGAACCTCACTTCTTTAAGGTCTCCAGTGCGATCCTGGCGTCGGCCGGGTTAATCTCTTACCTGTGCAACATTCGATCCCCGTCGAATCAATCAACGATTCCCTGTTCGAGATGCTTCTTGAAGCATTTGAGGCTACCGACCCTCCCGGCTGGTTCGATGGACTCTTGACCACGCTCGAGGCGATAGACGCCAACACCGCTTCAAATCCACCGGCACTTGGACGCTCGAGCATCGCCGGACATTGCGCCCATTTGCGCTACTCGTTGGAATTGACCAATGCCTGGTTGCGCAACGAATCCCTCGAGGTTGATTTCTCGCAAGCTTGGGCCTTGCAGCGGGTCGATGATGCGATCTGGAATGAGTTGAAAAAAGGTATCACCCATCAGTACGAACGGGTGCTCGAGTTCACGCGATCCCGTGAGAGTTGGACGGAAGAAACCATCATCATGAACATGAAATCTGGACTGCACGTGGCGTATCATCTGGGAGCGATCCGTCAGATTTTAGCGCTCCTGAAAAGCTGAGCGCCTTTCGTGTTGTCAGGTGAAATCTGCACAATTGGGTGCTGCCACCTTGACGACTTTCACGTAAACCGGGAATGATGGGGGGAATGTTCGGCAAAGGGTGATTATTCGCTCGGATTTGCTTGGACACTCCGTTTTTCAGCAGCCTGTTTTTTAGGCAATCTGTGATCCACACTCGAGATCGGACCACCGGAGGACCCACCTGTGACTCAGGCCATCAGATCCGAACCGACATCCGGATTCCGACCCAATCAAGCCCGCAGCCTCGTGACGGTGCGTGGTGTGGACAAACGGTACGCCAACGGCACGCTGGCACTCGAGGGCATCAACTTGGACGTGCGTGATGGCGAGGTGCTGTCTTTGGTCGGACCTTCGGGCTGTGGCAAAAGCACGCTGCTACGGATCATCGCGGGCCTTGGCGACGCCAGCAGCGGCGAGGTCAGTGTCAACGGAGCAGACCCAACCAGCGCCCAAGCTCGAGGTCAAACCGCGTTCGTGTTTCAGGAGGCGACGCTCTTGCCATGGCGTCCGGTGCGGGCCAATGTCGAACTGCCGCTCGAGTTGCAGGGCAGCATGCCCAAATCCCAATGGAAATCCGTGGTCGATGAGGCGCTCGAGTTGGTTGGCCTCGAGAATTTTGACAAGGCGTACCCGAGGGAACTATCTGGTGGCATGCGAATGCGCGTCTCGATTGCTCGGGCGCTCGTGACCAAACCCAAATTGTTACTGATGGACGAACCATTCGGTGCTCTCGACGAGATCACCCGACAGAAACTCAACGTTGACTTGCTGCGCCTCAAAGAAGTCCTCGGGGCAACCATCATCTTCGTGACCCACAACGTCTTCGAGGCGATCTACCTCTCGAGCCGCATTGCCATCATGAGCGTTCGGCCCGGACGGTTCGTGCGTGAAGTGCTGGTCGAAGCGCCCTACCCTCGAGATGCGAGCTTTCGAGGCACACCAGAATTCGGACAGAAAGTTGTCGAGATCGTCAACTCGCTCGAGCATTAGCGGTTCAACATTGGTTCGATCCGAAATTCCCACACGCTCAGTCTCGAGAACACAGGAGAAGCGATGGCGACCAAAGAAGTCAGTCTGACCAACCAAACCGTCACAGCCGACCCGAGCGCGTTCGCCAAATGGTTCTCGAAGTCCGGGCCAGCCATCGTCGCACTGATCCTGTTCCTGGTCGTCTGGCAAAGCGTGATCTTCTTCTCGGGCTTGAAACCATTCGTGCTGCCCGGACCATTGGATGTGATCGCTTCGTTCGGCGAAAACACCCAGCAATTGCTCGAGGCGGCCTGGTTCACGCTGCAATCATCTACAGTTTCATTCGTGCTGGTGATCGTCTTGGGAACAGCGGTTTCCTTCGCGTTGGCCTCGAGCAAATTTGTTGAAAAAGCCTTCTACCCTTACG
>JAYURE010000197.1:0-5593 GCA_043756345.1 Deinococcales bacterium
TTGGCCGTACATCCCTGCCTTGGTGACCGTGATCAAGCCAGCTTTTTGCCAGGATCTCATCGCAATTTTGGCGATGGATTCGAGCAACACCCGTTTTAAATTTGCGTAGTTTGTGATCGTGCCGATCTCTGAGGCGAACACCAATCCGAGGTCGGTGTAGCCCTCCTGCGCGTTTCGTTTCTCGAGTTCTTGGCGCGATTTGTGGTCCTGAAGCACTTGTACAGTATCGGCTGAGATCGTTACCAGTCGGCGACTGGCTCGAGTCTTCACCGGACCGAGGTGCATTTTTCCATTCACACTGACGGCATCTTGTTCAATACGCAGTACACCAGAGTGGAGATCAGCATCGCGCCAGCGAAGGCCGAGCAATTCGCACGGTCTGAGGCCCGTCATCAGCCCGGTGTAAAAAAGCGCGTAGTGCCGGTGGGAGCGCATAAACTCGAGGAAGATTCTTGCTTTGGTGGGAGTCCAGAATCGAGTCTCTTTGTGGTCCTCGGCGGGGATCACGGGAGGGCGGACGGTCAGGCAGACGTTTCGTGGCACCATCTCCCAGCGCACAGCTTGATTGAGTGCCATCGAAATGGTCAGTCTCGTGCGACGCGCTTCTTTCGCGCTGACGGTCCTTCGAACGTGGCGCAGTGCGTTTTCGATGTCTAAAGGGCGCAGTTTGTCGAGCTTGATCGCACCCAGATTTGGGATGACGTGCCCGTTGACACTTTGCGCGTAGCGAACGGTGGTTTTGAGCCGGGTTCCGTCGAACTGTTTGTGTTCAAGCCAGGTTTGCATGAATTCAGCCACAGTGATGTTTTTTGAGTTGGCCAGCATTCCGGCGTCTCGAGCGGTTTTGATCGCTTCGATCTTGGTTCGAACCTCCTGTTCGCTGATTCCGCTGACCCATTGACGTTCTGGAATGCCAGCGCCGGTTCGCCATATCGTGACTGCGCCTTTGTATCCAATGATGGTGCCGTCTTTGCTTCGGCGTTTGCTGATGGTTCCTTCGCCGTCGGATCGTTTGAGGCTTCTTGTTTTTCGGGGCATTTTTTCTCCTGGGTGTGTTTGCTTAGCCGCGACGGTTTCGTTTTCCGTTGCGGCGTGAGGTCAGGCTGGACAAGTTGACTTGTCCGGATGTGATCAGATCGAGTGAAGATTTTGGATACAGGATTTTGCCAGCGCCGATTCGGACCACTGGCACAAGCTGCTTTTGGGCGATGGCGTAGAGGGCATCGGTGCTGATTTGACGCTCGAGGTATTCGTATGAATCGCGGATGCTGTACAGGCTTTTCGGCTCCATACATTCAGCTTGGACATTGGTCAGCACGGGGGCCTGATCGTTTTTTGTGATTCGCGTTGCGCGATGCTCTGGAAGCCAGAGATTCAATTTGCGTTGTCGAGGACGATGAATTCGCCCATCTCGTATTCGCTGGCCACTGTGAAAATTATTGTTTCTGGATCTGGAAAAGCTTCATAAAACCTTAATCTTTGGTGGTTGAATTGTGACGTGATGGGGTGAGGTCGCCATCGAAAATCAATGGCGTTGAAGATGTTGTGAGTCGATCCAGACAACCCATTTAGGGAACGGTCAATTCAGTTTGGCGGCATTGAAACGATATCGAACCGTGAGTACTCATCGGGTCGATACGAGGTCATTCTGGCGTTAGCCCTGTCTGTGATGTACCTATTCTGTTTTTGAAAAACGGGGCTTGGTTCTCGGCGTCTCGGGGCCGCCAGCATCACTCGCGCCGAGCAACCAGTCATTGGTCACACCCAGTGCTCGAGCCAGTGCCAGCACCTCAAAATCGTAAACGGACCGGGCATCCGTTTCGATTTTGGCGACCGTACTGGCTTGCAGTTCGAGGCCGGTTGTGCTTTGCAGCAGGGCGCACAACGTTTCTTGGGTCAATGGGGGGTCGTGCATGGCTCGAGCGATACGCAATCGCGTGCTGATGGCGTTGCGTTGGTTGCTGTTGCGTTTGAGTTGGTGTTCTCTGGCCACGTTTTTGACGCTACGCAGCCAGTCTCGAAACAACCATGCCTATACAGCATGAAATGTTCTAGATTAGAATACCTGTGTTCAGCAAACCCAATCACCCGGAGGCACACCTTCATGCTCGAGCAACCAACATCCACTCCATCAACCCAGACAATGACTCACACCACCCGAGCCTCCAAATCATCCTCGAGCCTTTCACTGCGGCCCTCTCGAGACCACCAACGTCTCAAATCTTCCATCGCTGGGACACTGCTTGTCAGCATGCTTCTCGCCTCCTGTACTCCTCCAGTCCCATCGGGACCTGGAACGTTGACTGTCATTTCCGTCAACAGCCTGGTTGATGCGGTCGATGCCAATCCCGGCGACAACGTTTGCGCCGATGCTCAAACACGATGCACATTGCGGGCCGCGATCATGGAATCGAACATCGCCGATGGGATTCAAACGATCAACATTCCAGTAGGGACTTACACCCTCACCATCGCTGGTGCAGGCGAGGATGCCGCTCGCAGCGGTGATCTCGACATCACCGCCGAAACCATCCTGATTGGCGCAGACATGGCCACCACCATCGTCAAAGCCAACGGCTTGGATCGGGCATTTGAAACGTACAGGGAACGTGGTTTCACGTTTTCGACCCCGTTTGCTGTGCGAGCTAAAAATTTGACAATTCGTGGCGGCACGGCCAGCGGAGACGGTGGCGGTTGGTTGAGTTCAGGATTCTCCGCCGCTGCCCTCACTTTCGAGAACGTCACCTTCGATGGCAACTCGAGCACCCAGAACGGTGGTGGCCTCTTAATCGACAATGCCTCTTCGTTGAACATCACCGGCATTCGTGTGACAAACAATTCTGCTGGTGGGAACGGCGGCGGCCTGTACGCCAACTCCGACAATGCGAGCATCAAAAACTCGAGTTTCACTGGCAACACTGCAAAAGGATCTCCTACGGTCGGATCGAAAACCGGTGGTGGTGGTCTTTTCACCAGCGGCACGCTCGAGATCAGCAACACGGTGATTTCAACCAACACCGCCCCGAACGCCTCTGGCGGTGGGATCTTCAACGCTGGACGGCTGACGGTGAACACCTCGAGCGTCAACAAAAACGATGCTGGTGTTTGCGGTGGTGGCATGGTCAACGACGGTTACTCGGGCAGTAACCTCACAGTGACCTCGAGCAGCATCACAACGAACACCTCAGTTGACGGGGCTGGTCTTTGCTCACAGATCGGACCGATCAACTTGACCAACGCCACGATCTCCGGAAACAAAGCCAGCGGAATGGGCGGGGGAATTTCAGCACGGTACGCCGATGTCACGGTCGTGCATTCGACGTTGGCCAACAACACCGCCATCGTTGACGGGGCGGACCTGTACGCGGACGGAACGGATTCCTACACGGTCAGGGCAAGCATCTTGGCTTCGGCTGGTGGCAAAGCGTGTGCTCAATTTGGGGGCGGCTTCAGCCAATTCAATAGCAGTGGAGCGAACGTCATTGCCGACTCGAGTTGTGGTCTTTCGAGCGCAAACGATCTGCAATCCTCGAGTGCGCAACTGGCCGTTTTAAGCGCAGTCTCAGGGCAGGTGTTTTCGGTGCATGTGCCCGCCAGCACGAGTCCCGCGATCAATCGTGTTCCGAGCGGTTTGTGCGTCAGCAGTGACGCTCGAGGGGTAACGCGACCACAGGGAGCAGCGTGCGATTCGGGTGCGGTGGAACGAACGACAACAGATCCTTGAGCCATCACACTCGAGTCGTTTGCGGTTGAACGGAAATCCCCAGTCGCAGTAACTGGGGATTTCTACTGATCACTTCTTGCTTTTGCGGACCAGTCGTTCGCCGTTTTTGTTGTCTTGAACGGCATCAATTCCCATTCCACTCAAGCCTTCTACTTCAGCAATCAGTGCATTAGCATCCTCGAGATTGAGCGAGCATGCCTGCCGTTCATCAGAAATCATGGTTTGGATTGCTTGAGAACGGTCTTCCAGACGCTCAAAAAATGCTTGGATTTCGGACGGTTTAAAACTGTGAAACGGCAATTTCCGCAGTTGATTCGCAATCAGTTCGGCTGGTTCAAATTGTTGCCGGTGGACCGGATCGACTTCCGTGCCGAGCCATTCATCCAGGGGCGTTAAATCGAGCCCGATCCACAGCTCTTGATCGGGTGACTCGGGTGTTTCAATACCCTCTGAGTCGTACACTTCGGAATCGCATCGGTGCGTACCGTTTGCTCCATGCATTTCGTTCTCACTTGGCTCATCTGGTCCTTCGAGCTCAAGCACTTTGATGACGATTCGCATCTCGTTTGGTTTGGCATCACGGCTTTGCAGGACGCTGTAGGCATCTTTGTAACTGGGCGTGTTCGAGTTCGGGGTTGCCTCGAGTAAGTATCTTTCAACTTTTTCCCAGGGCGTATTTTTGATCACGTCTCTGAATTTCATGGTTTCACCTTGTCATTCGGTTGTGGCTTTTGTCGGCCCGCGAACTGCTTTTAGAGGCTCATTTCGGTCTATTGCGCTCTACTGCGCTCGTGACTCGAGACAATCGAATGCTGTTTGCTTCGCTCGAGAATCGCTTCTTGTTCCTCGCGTAATGCGGTGTAGTACTGAATTCCTACAGCCACTTGCACCTCTCGAGGATCATCAATGCTGCCGAGTGAACTGCTGGTTGTGAGCAGTCCTCGATTCTGATCGGAGGCGTGCGTGGCAAAATCGTGCAAACGTACTTCGACTGCGCCCTCCACCCATGCCCGTATTTCCTGATCGGTTTTTCCAATCCAGTACAGTTTGGCGAACTCGATTTTTTGCATGACGAGCAGAACATCGAGTGGGATTCGGATGGTGATACCTTCGTGTGTGGCCTCGAATTCGCAGTGCTGCAACTCGAGGTGGAATGCGCCCTCCTCGAAAATCTCGTCGTAAATTCTGAAATTTTCCCCGTGGGCCAGCGTTAGTCTAGTCCTCACAATCTAGATTCCTTCCGTGGTCTTTCGAGCGTGACGAGTTGCCTACGGCGTGAGGAATTTGCTTGCACTCACAGCGGACTTTCCCAATGCATTTCGAGTTCATTGGGTGGCACGCGATAGCCGCTGATGTAATCTGGAAAGGAAGCGCCTGGGTACACTTCGATGCCTTTGCTCCAGAACGCCCATGCCTCGGGCGTGTCATTGCCAAAGAATTGTGTTCTGAAATCGTCGATGGCTTCGGCTTCTGTTGCGGCGTGCGAGCGTTTGTACCAAACGTGACGCCCCTCGCCGGTGGCCATGTAATCGATCAAAACTGTCCAACCGGTTGCGTTGACGTGATGGGCGACCACAGAGACTTGCGCCTCGAGTTTCGCGTGATCGATTTCTTCGAGCAGGCTGGTCAAACTAATCGTGTGGGTGCGCGGATCGTATGACCAGAATTCGTTCATGCGCACCAAATCGCTCGGGTCGGAGTGCTCGAGGTTGCTTCGATTGTGTTGTTCTGGATCGTATAGGGTCGGTGGCAATCCAGGGTTGATTTCGTTGGCTTCGCTTTGAGTGCTTTCATCGGGCTTTTCGGTGTTCATCGGTTCCTGCTTTCTTGTTTGAACTTTTTTGTTTGAACAGCTTGTGCGTGGCTGTT
>JAYURE010000198.1:0-5587 GCA_043756345.1 Deinococcales bacterium
GCTCGAGGTTCGAGACGCTGCGCGACCACACGCCAGATCAGCAACGCGAATCCGGCTGGCCGATTCCACACGCCTCAGCCTTGCTCGAACCAATCTTTAATAGCCTGCCAGCAGGACGCAAAAACCACCCATCTGAATACACGCAAACCCGCAAAACACTCTCGAGGTACATGCGCGGCGAACGACAACTGACCGCCACCGGCCTCGCACGCCTCCAACAAAACGCACAAATTGCCGAAGCATTGCCCGAAATCAACCTCGAGGAGTATTACGTGCCAGTGCGCAGCATCGAACAAGGCGAACGCATCCTGACACTGGACATTTGCGTTGAAGAAAATCACACCTACCTCGCGGGCGGCATCGTCAGCCACAACACCCGTCGCGGCGCAGGCATGGCGACCATCAGCATTGACCACACCGACGTTCTGGATTTCCTGACCGCCAAAGACCTCGACCGTGAAGCCAGTGAAGGCGACATCTCTACTTTCAACATCAGCATCCTCGCCACCGACAAATTCCTCGAGACCCTTGACCGTGACGGACTCTGGAACATTCACCCGCTGGATGTGCCCGCAAAATATTACGCGGTCAAACTCGAGGGTGAATACAACGGCGGCATTCCGGTTTTGCCCGTGCGCGACCTCGATGGGGCCAAAGCCGTGCCACAATTCGCGGGCGGCGTGCCAGCCAAATGGATCTGGCGACAAATTGCCGAACACGCCTGGAGCACCGGCGAACCCGGCCTGGTTTTCAGCGACCGGATCAACGCCATGAGCGCCATTCAAAACCTCGGACCCAAATACCAAATCAAATGCACCAACCCCTGCGTGACTGGTGACATGCTGATCGCCGTCGCCGATGGTCGAGGCGCAGTCAGCTTCAAAGAACTCACCGAACAGGGCCGTGATGTGCCGGTCTACGCGATGGACCACAAAGGACGCCCAGCCGTGCGTTGGATGCGCAACCCTCGAGTCACCGGCTACCAACAGGCTGTCTACACCGTGAAATTTGATGATGGACTCGAGGTGCGGGTCACAGGCAACCACAAATTCAACCTGACCGATGGCTCTTACCGCGAAGCGCTCGAGTTGCAACCGGGTGATTCGATTGCCTCCATGACGCGCTTTCATGGCAATTTTGATGATGCGCTGGGTTTGAGCCAGAAGCGCAGCCAGGATTACGTTTGGGTCACGAATGGCAAAGGTCAACCCTCGAGTGAACACCGTTTGATCGCTGCGTTCCAACAGGGTCGGGCCTTGAACGGTGGCGAGGTTGTGCATCACCGCGATTACAACGGTTTAAACAACAGTCCCGGAAATCTCAAGATCATGACCCGAGAGGCGCACGAGGCATTGCACCGGGCAGACATGCTTGAGGATAACAACCCTATGCGGGAACGCTGGTGGGGCCAATTGAGCGAAGCGGACAAAGATGCGTATCGCGCTCGCATGGGCCAAGCCACGGGCGGCGAACGCAACGGACGATTTGGCGGCTCGAGCCATGAACAGATTCTCGAGGCGGCACGCGAACTGACCCGTTCACTTGGGCGCGGTTTCACCCGTCCCGAATGGCACGCTTTTGCTGAACAACACGGTTTGCCGATGAGCCTTTCAAAATTCCGTTGTGAAACCTTGGGAAGCATTGCAGAACTCTCGAATCGGATTGCGTTGGAACTCGCGGTTCCCGCCGCACCACGAGGCATCGGTCAATCCAGGCAGTTTGCACACAACTTCAAGCTGTTCGGACAGGCGCTCGAGTCTGGTTACGTGTCGGTGCGTCACGAGGGCGACCACTACCCAATCGTCACGCGGGCCTGTGAGCATTGCGGGACGCACTACGAGCAATCTTGGGATCGGCGTGAGGTCAGCCTGTGCCGTCCATGCGGATTGAAGCAAGCCTCAGCACTCGGTCGTGATGGTGCTCGAGCAGCGATGAAGCAGGTTTCGGAGAACACTGCCGCGCAACAGATTCGGGCATTCAATGATCTGAAATTCAACCTTGGGCGGCGTCCGTTCAAAACAGAGTGGGAAAACCACTGTAAGAACGCAGGTGTACCAGTTCGCTTGCATCCTGGTTCGATCCCCAGCTACAGCGAACTTGAACATCGCGCTTCAGTGACAAACCACCGTGTGATCTCGGTAGAACTGTCTGGGATTGAGGATGTCTACAACGGAACAGTCGATGAGTTCCACAATTACTACATCGGACACCATGAAGTTTTCGACGGAAAACAACGCTTTAGTTATGTAAATACACGAAATTGTGGCGAGATCCCTCTGACAGTTGGAGAACCGTGTGACCTCGGCGCGATCAACCTGGCGGCCTACGTTCAAGAGGCCAAATTCGATTTCGCCAAATTCCGGGCCGACGTGCGCGACTGCATCCGCTTCCTGGATGACGTGCTCGATGTCAACAAATTCGCACTCGAGGACAACCGCGTGGCCAGCCAAGACTTGCGACGATTGGGCTTGGGCGTGATGGGCTTGGCCGACGCGCTGATCAAGATGGGCCTGCGCTACGACCGCAAAGACGGCCGCGAAATGATCGACCAGATCATGAGCGCCATGCGCGAAGAAGGCATCATCGAATCGCAAAACTTGGGCCTCGAGCGTGGTGTCTACCCGGTGTATGAACGCAACCAAGCCAAAATGCCCCACGCCCCACGCCGCAACGTCGCCGTGCTGACCGTCGCCCCAACCGGCACGACCAGCATGCTGATGGGAGTCTCGAGCGGCATCGAACCGGTTTTCAGCCCATTCATGTGGCGCAAAATCGGCAGCGAATACAAAGCCCTGGTCGCACCACTGTTCCAAGAATTGCTGGAGGAATACCCAGCCCACGCCGACTACAGCAAAAACGGAGCCTGGGACTGGGACAAAGTTTCAGATGCACTGGGCGGAAACCACGGCAGTTGCGTCGGCCTCGAGTTCGTGCCAGAAGCCGTTCAAGCCTGTTTTGTGTGCGCCCACGACATCGCGCCACTGGATCACGTGCGCATGCAAGGCACGGTTCAAGAAGCATTCGACCGTGAAGGCTTCGCCGCCAACAGCCTGAGCAAAACCATCAACATGCCCAACAGCGCCACCGTCGAAGAGATCGAAGCCGCGTACTCCGAAGCGTACAAAACCGGTTGCAAAGGCATCACCGTCTACCGCGACGGCAGCCGTCAATTCCAAGTCCTGAGCGTCAGCAAAGACGAGGTCAAGACAGAGGAAAGAGAAAAGATGAAAGAGGAAAGTGAACAGCTTCCAGACACCGGCATTGCAGCCTCGAGCGTGATTCCAGAACAAACCAGCAATGAAGTCGAACGCTGGCACGCCACCGCACAATTCCAACCCGGCAAACCCATCCTCGAGCGTCCAACACGATTGACCGGCGTGACCGACATGGTCAAGCTGACCGACCTGACCGCCGGAACCAAACGCACCTTCCTGATCACCACCAACAGTCTCGAGGGCAAACCTGTCGAAGTGGTCGTCGTTTCGGGACGCGCCGGAGACGAAGCGAACGCGGACAGCGAAGCACTCGGGCGCGTGGTCAGCATTGCACTGCAATACGGTGTGCCAGCCGACGCGATTCAAAAAACCTTGCGCGGCATCAACGGCGGACTGTACGGCAGTTACAACGGCAGGCTGGTCGCCAGCAAAGCCGACCTGATCGCGGTCGCACTCGAGAGCACCACCTCGAGCGGTACGGTCAAACCGGCAGAACAAGCGTTGCTGTACACCGACATGGGCGGCACCCCAACGTACCCAGCGATGGCCGGAGCCGCCCCGAGCGCCGATGAAGCCCCACTGTTCGCCGGACTGGGCAGAACCGAACCCAAAGTGGCGATGAAGGGTGAGAAATGCCCAAGTTGCTCGAGCCCGAATTTGGTGCGCGAAGAGGGCTGCTTGAAATGCCAGAGTTGCGGTTACAGCAAATGCGGGTGAAGAAAAATGAACTCAAGGCTAAACTGTACCAAAAACCGTTGACGAAATTAAGAGATCTGCTACGATGTCCGTATCCGTAACACCGGTAGGCCGGTAAAACATTTTGACCTCGGTGCGCCTAAACATCCAAGCACTGAGGTCATTTTCTTTGAGTGATTGAGGTACGCATGAAAAAAACGGCAGTCATGATGGACGGCGGTTTCGTATTTCCGCAACTCAAAAAACGACTCAAGCGACCACCCACCGCCGCCGACCTGTACGAATTTGGCCTCAAAACCCTTGACCAAACCGAAGAGTTGTTTCGCCTGTACTTTTACGACTGCCCACCGTTTGAAGGCAAAGTCACCAACCCAATCTCAGGCCAAACCACCGACTACGCACAAGAACCATTCGCTCGAGATCGCAAACGGTTGCTTTCAGAACTTGTCATCAAAGACCATGTTGCCTTCCGTCGCGGCGTGCTGTCCTTTGACGGATGGCAGATCAAACCCAACACCATCAACAACCTGATTACTGCGGCAACCCAAACTGCGAACACCACCTCATCGCTGACCGCCACCGACGTGTACCCCAAATTTTCGCAAAAAAGGGTGGACATGAACATCGGACTCGATGTGGCTTGGCTTTCGAGCAAACGGATAGTTGAACGGATTGTGCTGGTCACTGCCGACAGCGATTTCATTCCCGCAATGAAATTTGCAAGGCGTGAAGGAATTCAAATCGTGCTGGTTCCGCTTGAAGGCAATCCCAAATTTGAACTCAAAGAACACGCCGACATCACCCGCAGCGTCACCTACCCGTGAACACAGAACGTGACTGACGCACCAAACGACGCTCGAGTTCCGCCCGGTCCAACGGCTGCGCGAACCCAGCCAGCAAACGATCCGTCTCGAGTTTGTCCGCCAGCAACGCCGCATCCATTTCCGATTGATGGTCCCAGTAGTACGCCAACGCCGAGTAAATCTGCCCGAGCGTCAAATGCGGGTACGACTCGAGCAATTGCGTGGCACTCAAGCCCAACTCGAGGTGATCGCGCACCAAGAATTTGACTTTAAACCCTGAAGGCTCGAGCACCGGAAGGGCGTGCTCGTCAAGGATGATGTGCTCGTAACGGGTCGCAGTTGGCATAAGAATCTTGGTCATATACTAGCGCATGGGTGAAAGATTTGCCCGTCTCGAGTTACGATTTGGATTAGAATTAGAGTATGAGTGACACAGGGGTCGCCAACTGAACAGCCCAAGCATATGTGAGCAAGTTTTTCGCTACAGATAAAGATTTCACGTGTGCTAAATGGCTAAAAAATTCTCGGAAATGACTGGAGATCAAATAATGGATAAAGATAAGACAGAGTTAGAAAATGAGGTGTTGGAACTCAAAGAAGAAATTTTTGACCCCGAAGAAGAAGACACTAGAGATGCTCAAGATAACCCAGAGACTGTGAATCTAAACGATAAAGATAGAAAATTAGTAACCAATCCATATGATTTTATTGTAAGCTCTTTGAAAACACAAATAAATGACGAGGATTTGATCTTGGCAGACAAATTTCAGCGCCGCCGCGTCTGGGATGATACTAAATCGAGTAGGTTAATCGAATCACTGATCCTCAATGTTCCTATTCCTGTTTGTTATTTTGCTGAAATTGATACAGGAA
>JAYURE010000199.1:0-17069 GCA_043756345.1 Deinococcales bacterium
ACCTCAATGGGATTCCAGAGACGAGAAAAAAGGCTTGGCTGGAGGCTCGAGCCACAAGTTGATTCGCTCGCCCGAGCACGTCACGAAATTGACGACCAAGCGGATATTCGGGAACGAGACCCATTCCGACTTCGTTTGAAACAACAATCAAGGTTTGGGTTCGTATCTCGAGAATCGTCTCCACACGCTCGAGAATCGTTTCTTCTTCGAGTCCATCCAGCAGCAAATTCGAGACGAGCAAACTCAGGCAATCGACAAGCACGACTCGAGATTTGACATCGAACAAAATGATTTCTCGAGGTGCTTCAACCGTTCGCCAAGTTTGCGGACGTTCGAGTTGATGCCGTGCGATTCGATCCATCATCTCGTCATCACTGCGTTCGGCGGTCGCAACAAACGTCACGTCATCGCCGCCGAGTTCTCGAGCCTTCTCGAGTGCGAACGATGATTTTCCACTGCGAGCGCCCCCAGTCACAAAAATCAATTCAGTCATCTGATCTCAATCATCCCGGCTCGAGTCATAGCGATTTCGTTCGGGCAATTCTTGACCCACGTGCAAGGCCCGAGCGATGTTCATGATCTGCGGGTGATCGAGTTTTGCGTACCAAGCCTGCTCGAGGTTGCCATGATCGGTTTTGAAATAACACGCGGCGCTCGGGGCAAAACTGCACGACCCGAGACAACCAGATTCGGTCAGGCGAAGGTTTCCACCCGATTTGTAATAGACGAGTTTTTCAGTCTCGAACGATTGCCAGACGGAACGAAACAAAAACTTCGAGCCAGCCTCGGAACAACTCGAGCCGGTGCAGACCATCAGGTGCGCTTTGGTTTTGAAAAAAGTTGGTTTCAAGTGAGCCCCACAATCAAGACTGTGACTTCGGTGATCTCAACAATCGCGCCGTAAATGTCGCCGCTGATGCCGCCACCCAATCGGCGCGAGGCGAACCAGGCGACCAGCAGGCTCGAGATCAAGGCGGCGATGACGAGCTTTGGCGCGAAGAAAATGGCTGGCGCGGCGATCAACAAACCTATCGGCCAATTGCCTTCTCTGGATCGAGCGCCGAGGCTTTCACTTCGGGCGGCGGGAAACAGATTCATTGGCGCGAGCAAAGCGGCCCGAGCGAGCACGGGAGCGAACAGAATCACCAAGTAATCCGGCCTCGAGTCGAGCGCACTCCATTTGGTCAGCAGGTGAATCACACCGACACCCAAACCGAACGCGCCCATGTGAACGTCGCTCAAAATCTCGAGGCGTTTGGCGGGCGATTTCGCGGCGAGGAGCGCATCGCCAGAATCGACCAGGCCATCGAAATGCAACATGCCGGTCAAGCCAAGCCAAGCTGCAACCACGAGCGCGGCGGCGACACCATGAGGCAGGCTCGAGGTTAACCAAACGACGGCACTAAGGATGAGGCCGAGCGTCCAACCGACGGCGGGATAGAAGCCACTGGCTCGAGCGAACTCGCCGTCTTTGACTTCGCCAACATGCGGGAATGGCAAGGTTGTTAAAAAAGTGTGAGCCAAATGCAAGCTGCGGATCACAGGAAATTCACGCTCCAGGCTGGCTCGAGGTTTAGGCTTGAGACATGAAAATTGTTTTGACTTTCATCTTCGCGTTTTTGATTTCTAACCTGCCGAGCCAAGCCTTGACGACCGCACCGATCACCGAAATCAAACTTGGAAAACCGTTCAAGCTCGAGCATGGAGCCGGTTTTGAATACCTTGGGCTGTACGCCAAAGGCGATGTCAAAGTGTATTTCTTGCGGGTGGTCCGGGATTCGCGTTGCGCGGTTGGAATGGCCTGTCTTTGGATTGGCGACGCGGAGGTTGAAGTGATGGTCAAGCATGGTTTGGTTGGCAAAAAAATTATTTTGAATACCTTCTCGAAAACGCAGGTGACGAAAATTTTTGGGTACACTATCCAATTGCGCAATTTGAAACCCGAGAAGGGTGTTGACCCTAAGGTTCGTGAAACCGTCGAGTTGCGATTGACCAAATCCTGAATTCAAACCCCCTGTTTTCATACTCGGGTCACCACGACGACGCGACCATCGCTGGCGCGTAAAGTCTCGAGTTTCACGCCATACACTCGCTCGAGCAGGTCTTCTCGCAAGACTTCATGCGGCGTGGCATCGGCAATGATCGATCCATTCTCGAGCAAGGCGCAACGGTCTGCGAGCGCGGCCAGATTGAGGTCGTGCACAACCATGACCACGCCCAAACCAGCGCGTGACTCGAGGCGCAACAGTTTCATCAGGTCGCTCTGATGCGCCAGATCGAGGTGATTGGTCGGTTCGTCGAGCAGCAAAAATTGTGGTTCTTGCGCCAGTGCTCGGGCCAACGCGACCCGTTGACGTTCGCCACCGGAAAGCGATCCGAGCGTGCGATCTGCGAACTCGAGCGAATCCGTGCGGCGCATGGCACGATCCACGGCATCACGGTCTTGTTGTGATTCCCGGCCCCAGAATCCTTGGAACGGCATTCGGCCCAAGCGCACAACCTCGAGGGCGGTGAAATCTTCCGGCAACGGTTCGGATTGCGCCAGGTACGCGATGCGTTGCGCTCGAGGTTCTGGCGCGATGACCTGACCGGCTTGCGGTTTCAGAAGTCCCGCGAGCAATTTTAGCAAGGTGGTTTTTCCCGCCCCGTTCGGCCCGAGCAACGCGACGGTCTCCCCCGTTTGGACTTGCAAGTTGACATGCTCGAGCACAGGTTTTGAGCCATATTTGAACGAAACATTTTGGGCCTCAAGGTTCATGATTTACGCCTGAGTAACCACAGGAAAAAAGGGCCGCCGAGCATCGTTGTGACGATTCCAACCGGCAGTTCTTGAGGGCGAATCAAGACTCGAGCACCGAGGTCCGCAAGCACGAGCAGCGCGGCCCCAGCGAGTGCGCTCGAGGGGATCAAGGTTCGATGCGCCGGTCCGCCGAGTCGTCGCATCACGTGCGGAGCGATCAGGCCGACGAAGCCGATGATTCCGGCGTAACTCACGGCGGCGGCGGTGGCGAGGCTGGCGGCAATGACGACAAAAAGTTTGATCCGGTCCACGCGAATGCCGAGGGTGCTGGCGGTGTCCTCGCCGAGCTGCAGCGCGTCGAGTGACCTCGAGAAAATCCACAGTGCGATCATGCCGAGCACCGCGTAAGGCAGCACCGCGAGCACTTCACTCCAACCGGCGAGCGCAAGATTTCCAAGCGTCCAGGAGAAGACGGCCCGCATTCGATCCGCATCGTGCATTTGAATGTAGGTGGTGATCGCGGTCAGCATCGCGCCGACGATCACGCCGGACAAGACGAGGCTCGAGTTGGATTTGCGGCCCATGCTCGAGAGCCAGAGTGTCAGCATGACCGCACCGAACGCACCGAGGAACGCGAACAGTGGCACGAGGTTTGAGGTACTCGAGAACATGCCGCTGGCGAAGGCGAGGGCTTGCGTACCGGTGGCGAAAATGGCAATGGTCGCACCGAAGGCCGCGCCGCTGGCGGTGCCCATCAGGTACGGATCGGCGAGCGGATTGCGAAACAAGCCCTGCATGGAGGCACCCGCCGCCGCGAGTGTCGCACCGACGAGCGCACCAAAAATGACTCGAGGCAAGCGCAGATTCCAGACTATCGCCTCGAGCCCTTCGAGTTGCGCGGCCCGACCGGTGATGCCTTTCCAGACGGCCTCGAGCGTGGTGGTGATCGGAATGTCCAACGTGCCGTTCGTGCTTGCCAACCACGCAACGAAAACCAGCACGAGGGCCGCGCCGAGCAATGCGCGAACGTCCCTCGAGATCATGGCTCGAGATCGTGGCTTGTTTTGCGCGGCTTCAATCATCATAGGTAGGCATCATGTTTTAGCGGAACAATCCTGGGTGCAGAATCTTGGCGAGCACCCGCAACCCTTGCGCGAGTCGTGGTCCGGGCCTCGAAACGAGGTTGTCCTGTTCGGGCGTAAGTTGAAAGACGCGATTGTTGAGGATCGCGTTCAGGCTCGCCCATCCGGGACGTTTGCTCGCGTCAGCCTGACAAACCGATGATGCAACTCGGGTTGGCTTTGACCACCAATTCTGGGCTGATCTTTGGGAAGTCACCGAGTTCTTTGGGAATGATGTTTGCGCCGCCCGCCTTGGTCAGCAGCACACCCAGAAAGCTCGAGGGTCCAACCGTGTACGGTGTCGGATCGATCTCGTAATAGACCGAGACTTTTTTGACGGCTTTGGTGACGGTTTCGATCTCACGGATGTCGGCTTTCATTTTGGCGTTCAAGCTGCTGGCGCTCGCCTCACGGTTCAGAATCTTGCCCATGACCGTGATCGTCTCGAAGACATCTTCAAAGGTTTGCGCACTGCCCGCCCAGACGGTGATTCCGGCCTTCTCGAGTTTCGGAGTCAACTCGCCGAACTCGGAGGAAAGCACCAGATCGGGTTTGAGCGCCAGGATCGCCTCGACGTTCGGGTTGTACAAATCGCCGACTTTGGGAAGCTCGAGGACTTGCGCCGGAAAATCGCTGTAGGCATCGCGGCCAACCATGCTCGAGCCAGCACCGAGCGCGTAGACGGTTTCGCTGTGTGATGGCAAGAGGGCGATGATGCGTTTGGGTTCGGCTTTGATGACGACGTTGCGATCCAAATCGTCTTTGATCGTCAGCGGGTACGAGGTGGCGAATGCTGGCGCGGCGAGCAAGAGGCTCGAGAACAGTACGAACAAAATTTGTTTCAAGTGAACTCCAAGTGCGTGATGCGATCTTCTCGAGAACATGCTCGAGGTGGAAATCTTGATTTGGGCATGACAAAAATCCTCACCCAAAATCTCGAGCGAGGCCAGCGTGACGTTACGTGAATCGATCCATGAGTTCCGAGCCCCTTTCAGCGAGAGGTGTCACGGCGCTATTTTCAAGGCGCGATGACTTTTCCTGGCGGGCATTCGGGCTCAGACTTGCCAAATTGACTCTTGGGCTTGTCTATACCGTTGCGGAACAGCGTCGGGATTTCACCGATCTTCCCCGCTTTAAGCTCGGTCTACTCGACTCGAGCACCAGGACCGACGTGAGGCTACACCCGAGCGCGGATCGGGTCAAATGGGAACCATACAGTTTGGAGTTGAATCAAAGTTTCGAGCCTCGAGCTTCGGAGCATCGGAATCGGACCAAAATTCGGGACGAAATTACCCGTTGACAATATCCGAGTGAATCAGTAGGATTTGCCAAGAATCAATTCCGAGTAGATCACTCAGGATTAACCATTTGGAGGAACCATGCGCAAATCACACACCATCATCCTCGCCTCGAGCGCCGCCCTACTCGCCGCCATCGCCGCAAGCCTCAGCACCGCCCAAACCTCGAGCATCACGGTCTACGCTGGACGCAGCGAACCATTGGTCGAACCGCTCGTACAGGCGTTCCAAAAGGACAGCGGCATCAAAGTCAATGTGCGTTACGGAACCGACGCGGCCCTTTACGCCGCACTCTCCGAAGAGGGCGCACAATCGCCCGCCGATGTCTTCTGGGCGAACACCTCGGGCGCATTGGTCAACGCCAGCAAGAAGAATTTCTTCAACAAACTGCCCGCAGCCACCCTCAAACGCGCCCTCGAGTTCGTGCCGAAATCTGGAACTTGGACGCCGCTCTCGGTGCGATTCCGCGTGCTCGCCTTCAACCCTAAGAACGTCACGGATGCCGCACTACCCGCCAGCGTGCTCGAGTTGCCGAGCCTCAGCAAATTCATGGGTCGGATCGGTTGGACGCCAACGTACTCGAGCTTTCAAGATTTCGTGACCGCACTGCGGATCACGCATGGCGAAGCGAAAGCCAAAACCTGGCTCGAGGGCATGAAAAAACTCGAACCGAAAGCGTATACCAGCAATTCGACCATGCTCGAGTCGATGCTCGCAGGCGAAATTGATCTGGCATTGACCAACCATTACTACGTGCAACGAATCGTCGCTGGAGCCGCCGAGGGTGAATTTGAAAGCAAGGGATTGGCCGCCGAGGAGAAACCGAAAACTGGAAAAGGCAACGTCATCGGCGCACACTTTTTCAAGGCCGGTGACACCGGCAACCTCGAGTTGGTCACGGGCGCGGGCATCCTGAAGACCTCGAAGAAGGTGGCAAACTCGCAAAAGTTCATCGACTTCCTGCTGTCCACAAAAGCGCAACAACTCGGCGCGAACACCATCCTCGAGTATCCGGTCGTCGGTGGTTTCGCACTGCCAAAATCGCTCGGGCCATTGACCGACGCGCTCAAACGCAGTCCGAAAATCGATTTTGAAAAACTCTCCGATCTCGAGGGATCACTCAAACTCTTGCGTTCGGTCGGGCTGCTCTAAACCCTCAACTCAATTTTCAGGAGGCACCATGCGTCAGATTTTCATATGGCTCGTCATCGGCGTTACACTCGTAAGCATTCACCCGTTGGCTCAGGACAAATCCATCACCGTCTACTCGGGCCGATCACAGGCACTGGTCGAACCACTGGTCAAGCAGTTTGAACGTGAATCCGGGATCAAAGTCAACGTCAAATACGCCACAGATGCCGCACTTGTCGCCGCGTTGCAAGAGGAAGGTTCGAGGACGCCCGCAGATGTCTTCTGGGCGAACACCTCAGGGGCGTTGGGTGTGGCGGCAACAGCAAAACTTCTTAAACCGTTACCCTCCAACCTGCGCGGCAAAAGTGCGGCCTTCACACCCGAATCGGGACTGTGGACTCCGATCTCGGTGCGTTTCCGAGTGCTGGCGTACAACAACAAAACCATCAAACCCGAAGAACTTCCCGCCAGCGTCTTGGACTTGACCAAACTCTCGAAGTTCAAAGGCAAAATCGGTTGGACACCGACCTACTCGAGCTTTCAAGACTTCATTGGAGCCATGATCGCACTCAAAGGTTCAGAGGCCAGCAAAGCCTGGTTGGAAGGCATCAAAGCGCTCGAGCCCAAAAATTACGCCGCCTCCAACACCGCAATGATGGAGGCGCTCAAAGCGGGCGAAATCGACATTGCCCTGACCAACCATTACTACATTCAACGCTTCGTCAAATCCGGCGCTCCAATCGGCACGCATTACTTCGCGGCGGGCGATCCGGGCAGTCTGGCCTTGATCACCGGCGCGGGATTGCTGAACAGCAGCAAGAAAACAGTGGATTCACAAAAACTATTGCGCTACCTGCTCGAGCCCAAATCGCAACAGTACTTCACCGGCGAGGTCTTCGAGTACCCAGTGATCTCCAATGTGATCCTGCCCGGAACCTTGCTTCCATTCATTGAAATGGTCAACCGCAGCCCAAAAATCGATCAAGAAAAAACCGGTGAACTGCTCGAGCCTGCACAAAAGTTGTTGCGTGACGCTGGCATCATCTGAGGCAACGAAGCCTCGAGCCATGAAAAGAAGGGAATGCGAATTGCGCATTCCCTTCTTTGGTTTCAACACTCGAGCCTCAGATTTACTTTCAAGCTGGCTTAATCGTCATCGCCAGAGGCAGCCGTGGCGCGTTTTCCAGCCTGCCACTCGAGACCAGCCCAGATGAAATCATCAATGTCACCGTCGAGCACGTTGGACGAATCATGACGCATCACGCCGGTTCGGTGGTCCTTGACGTACTGCTTGTCGAGCACGTAGGAACGAATCTGTGACCCCCATTCGATGGCGACCTGCTGCCCACGGAGTTTCTCTTCCTCGAGTCGCTTCTTTTTAAACTCCATCTCGAAGAGTCTCGAGCGCAACACGGTGAAGGCTTTCTCTTTATTTTTGAGTTGCGAGCGTCCGTCCTGGCACGTGACCACGATCATGTCCGGCAATCCTGCCTTGTACGTCAAACGCACCGCCGAGTCCGTCGTGTTGACGCCCTGACCACCGTGACCGCCAGCTCGGAAGACATCGACCCGAACTTGGCTCATGTCAATTTCGACCTCGGCGGCATCTTCAATTTCGGGAACGACTTCCAAACCGGTGAAACTCGTGTGACGACGGTTTTGACCATCGAACGGCGAGACTCGCACGAGGCGATGCACACCGTGTTCGGGTTTCATCATGCCGTAGGCGCGTTCGCCACGAATGATGAATTCGGCTCCAGAAATACCAGCCTCGGCACCGGCAGTCACATCCAGCAGTTCGACGGTGTAGCCGCGACGCTCACCGAAGAGGCGGTACATGCGCAGCAGCATCTCGGCCCAATCTTGGGATTCCGTACCGCCCGCGCCGGGCTTGACCGTCACGATTGCGGCGGCATCAGATCGCGGATCGTTGAACAAGGTCTCGCGGTACAACGCCTCGACCCGATTCGTCGCATCCAACACGTCCGGCTCGAGCGAAACAGCCTCTTCTTCGGTGGCAATCTCGAGCATTTCTGCCAGGCCCGTCACGTCACCCTCGAGTTTGGCGTAATCGTCAACCACACGGCGCGTTTTGGTGGATTCTTGCGTGACCTTGCGGGCGTTGTCAGGATCGCCCCAGAGGTTCGGATCGTTCAGTTGTTCATCCAACACGACCAGCCGGGATTGCTTGCCTGAAATGTCCAGGAATCCCTTCAAGGCCGTCAATTTTTCTTGTAATTCAATCATCTTGCTCCCTGCCACAAAATCCGAACCTCAAGACTTCGGCTGGACAGTATAGCCGTTGAATCACGGTGCGAACAGCGGCAAATGCACGCTCAGGATTGGGGTGTTCTGGCTCGAGCCAGTTCAGACCGATTCGGCTTTGGATCGCAAATCAGCCGTGCGAGCCAGCAAACGGTTCGCCTCCGATTGGGATTCCTCGAGCCGTCCCGATTCTGCACGAATGAACTGCGTGTATGGCGAGGTCGCGTCGCGCAATCTGACCTGTACCCGTTCGACCTCGAGCGTGTACTCGCGGGTCAGGACTTCACGCAGTCGGTCACGGGTTTCCCTTACTCGGTTTTTGAGTTCGGCCTTGGCTTGGTTGCGTTTGCGTGGCAGCAAAAAAGCGCTCGCTCCAAGTGCTCCAAGTCCGAGCAAGATGCCGCCAGGACCAGCCAGGGCCGCCAACAACAGCCCGAGGCCCAAGCCGCCAGCACCGATGGCCCCCGTCTGAATGATCGTGCTCTGAGCACCGCTCGAGAGCCTGCGCGAAAGTTCCTCGCGGTCAAGGCCATCAATCTGAACTTGCGCCGTCTGACCGATACGCTCGAGCAAGCCTTGACGGTCGTATTGGAATCTGGCCCCGCGAATCAGGTTCTCGCGGGCCTCACCGTCGGTTGTGGTCGCAGCACGATTTGAGATGAACGAGGTCACCGTGTCCCAAAAATTGATGTTGCGTTCAAGGAAACGGTCGATCAATTCATTGACGCGGCGCTCGAGTTGCGCTGGCGCATCGCCGATCACGGTTTTCTCAAAATCGGCACGGACTTTATCGGTGTTTAACAGTTCGATGGATCTTCGAAACCGCAGCGTGTCCTCGATGTAAACCTCGCCACGTTTCTCGAGGCCATCGAGTAACCCATCCATTCCCTTCAAATGCGTTGCCAGATCAGATTCGAGATCTTTGGCATGAACCTCGAGTTGCCGGTCCAAGTCCGAAAGCGTGCGCGTGTCTTCGCGCAAAACCTCGAGACTGGCTTTGGCTCGGGCCACAGAACGTTCGGTCAATTTTGAGGCGACCCCGAGCGGCGAGAGAAGCTTGAGGCGAGTGCGATCCCGTTCGGTCAGCGTCTCGCGCAGTGCGGCCTGCAATTGGTTAAAGCCCGGATCGCCACCCGTCTTCCCTGCCTTCAAATTGGCCCGTTGATGTGCTCGCACCGAGACCAAAAACACTGGCGGCTCGAGGCCCAAAACTTCCTTGGCATTGCGGGTCACGAAGGCACGAACTTCATCCCGGTCCGATTGCTTCTCGAGCAGGTCAATTTTGTTGACGACCAGTAAAACCTTGCGACCCCAGCTTTTGGCGAGCGTCAAAAATTGCTTCTCGGATTCGGTAAAAGGCCGGTCGGCGCTCGTCAAGAACAACAACAAATCGGCTCGAGGTAAAAAACCTTCGGTGATGATCTGATGCCTGCGAATCACCGCGTTCGTGCCGGGCGTGTCCACGAGTGCGACACCCTCGAGAAAACTGAACGGCAATTCGCGGCGCATCACGTATTCGTCCACAGCATCGCCAGGATTGAGATTCGACTCGAGGTTGGGATTGTACGGGGCGCTCTTATCGACCGGACCATGAACCAGAATGCTGACCCGATCCGTGGTCGGTGTCACGCCCTCCTCGAGCACCTTCTGGCCGTCTGGCGCTCCGAGCAGTGCGTTCAAAATGCTGGATTTCCCCGCGTTGAACTCCCCAACCACAACGAGCAAAAACGTCTCCTCGAGCCCTCGAGCAGCGATTCGTACCTCGCGCACTTCACCCTCGGGTGCACCGCCGCGCAGCAAATGTTCACTCAAGTCGATGAGCAATTCGCGTTCCGTTCCCAGCAAGGAACGCACTTCGGGCGCGACAAAATTCATTGCTCGAGACTACCACGCATAAAAACGGGTGAAAGGGAAAAGGTGAAAGCGCAAAGTAACGGCTCGCGGCTCGAGGGCTTTGGGTTCACTCTTTTGAACTATCCGCTACCCTTCAGCCGATTACGCGCTCGAGGAAATACTGATGCAATCGGTCGTCACCAGTCAGTTCTGGATGAAAGCTCGAGGCCATCAGTCGGTCTTTTTGGGCCACCACGATTCGTTCGTCGATCTTGCAGAGGACATCGACTTTCACGCCGACGCTTTGAATGATTGGGGCTCGGATGAACACCGCATGGAACGGTTTCTCGAGTCCGGTGATCTCAAGGTCGGTTTCGAAGCTGTCCACTTGTCGCCCGAAAGCGTTGCGCACCACGGTCATCTCGAGCAGGCTCAGTCTGGGTTGACCCGTGTCTTGACCGCTCGCGTCGAGCACACCTGAAGCGAGCATGATCGCGCCAGCACAGGTTCCCCAGATCGCTCCGCCGTTTGCATGGAAATCCTTCAGGGCAGAATCGAGTTCGTAGATTTGCATCAACTTACCAATTGTGGTGCTTTCACCGCCCGGGAAAATCACGCCCTCGAGACCAATCAAATGCTTGGGGAGCCGTACCTCTTGGACCTCGCAACCCAGTCGTTCGAGCGCCTGCCGGTGTTCTCTGAAATCGCCTTGAAGGGCCAATACGCCAACTTTTTTCTGCTTCAACATTTCAGGACGATAACAGAGATTCTTGGAGGTGCGTTTCCAACTCGATTTCAGATCAAGTCTGAAGCGTGTCAAAAATCAATTTGCCCAACAATCCCGTGACCACCACCAGGAACACAACCCGAATAAATCCGCTCCCTCGAGCCAGTGCCAACCTCGCGCCGAGCACACTGCCGAAGATGTTACAGACCGCCATTGGAATCGCGGCGGCATAGTACACGTGACCATTTGCCGCAAAGTACACGAGTGCGGACAGGTTGCTCGAGAAGTTCAAGAATTTCGTGGTGGCACTCGCCTCGAGAAAGGCCAGGCCGGATGAGGCGAGTGCGAAAACCATAAAACTGCCGGTTCCAGGCCCGAAGATGCCGTCGTAAAAGCCAATGCCCGATCCAACCAAAAAGATTGGCAACCATTTGCCGGTTGTGCGCGTGCCGCTCGAGCCGAAATCCTTGCGTGCCAAGGTGAATGCGCCAACGACAATCAATGCGACAATCACGATGGGCCTGAAGGTACTTGCTGGAATCAACGATGCGGCTCGAGCACCGAGGAACGAGCAAACCAACGCGCCAATCACGCCGGGAAGCCAGTCACGCCAATCGAGTTTGATCCTTCTCGAGTACGTGATTGCACTGGCAAGTGCCCCAACCGTTCCCGAGAATTTGCTGGTTCCAAGAATCGTGGCGGGCGGAAATCCTGGCATCAGCACGAACAGGGCGGGCAGTTGAATCAGCCCGCCCCCACCGACGATTGCATCAATGAATCCGGCCAGGAATGCGAATCCTGAAAGTGCCAAAACTGTCAGGCTTGAAACCTCGAGCCCCACTTACTTGACTTTCGAGCCTGCGGGTAAGTCTTTTTCTGGCGAGACGAGAATGACTTTGCCGGTGTCATCTTCGGCGGCCAGGATCATGCCTTGCGATTCGATGCCGCGCATTTTTCTTGGTGCGAGGTTTGCCACGAGCACGACGCGCTTGCCGACCATTTCCTCAGGCGAGTAATGCTGGGCAATACCGGACAGCACGGTGCGCGTTTCGGTGCCGAGTGAAAGCGTCAGGTTCAAAAGCTTGTCAGATTTTTCAACCTTGACGCACTCGAGCACTTCGGCAACTCGCAAATCAATCTTGATGAAATCCTCAATCGTGATCGTGGGAACGGCGGGAATGGTTTCAGTAGTTTCGGTCACAGCAACCTCTTTCGTTGGGTCAACTTTCGGGAACAAGATGGAACCGGTTTGAGTTCGGGTTCCGGCTGGCGTGCCGCCCCACTCGAGGGAATTCACGCCGTCACGGTTGGACTTGGCATCGGTGGCACTGCGGGCGTCGAGTCCGAGTTGAGCGCGAAGCTCGAGAGCTTTGGTTGGAATCACCGGCTCGAGCAGGAGTGATGCGATGCGCAAGCCTTCAATCAACGTGTACAAAACCGTATCCAGACGGCTCGAGTCTTCGGGATTCCGTGCAAGTTCCCAGGGTTTGCTTTCGGCGACATATTTGTTCAGGTCACGCACCAATACGAGCACCGCTTCAATGGCGAGGTGCAATCTCAAGTCTCGGATTTCCTCGAGAAATCGAGCCGGAAGTTTGGCGACGTTGGCGATGATGCCGAGTTCGCGTTCGCCATTTTCGGACGGTGCATTGACGATTCCCGCACGGTACTTCTCGACCATCGACAGGGTTCTCGAGAGCAAGTTTCCAAGATCGTTGGCAAGATCGGCGTTCAACCTCGAGACGAGCGAATCCTCACCGAACGGACTGTCCGGGCCGTAAGTCGTGTCACGCACAAGGGCGTACCGCACCGGATCGACACCGTATTTCTCGAGCAACTCGAGCGGATCAACCGCATTGCCCAAACTCTTGCCCATCTTCTGACCGTCCGGCGCGGTGATGTGGCCGTGAACATTCAATCGTTCGTACAGTGGGTATCCGGCGGCCTTGAGCATGATTGTCCAGAACATGCCGTGCGGTTTCAAAATGTCCTTGCCAATCACGTGCCAGGTCACGGGCCAGAACGCGCTCAAGTCAGTCGGCTCGAGCTTTTCTCCAGCGAGAACCGGTTTGTCAGTGTGCAATTGCGAAAGGTAATTCACGCAGGCGTCATACCAGACATAAACCACGTGACCATCGTCCCAAGGAATCGGAATCCCCCACGGCAGGCGTTCGACCGGCCTCGAGATCGACAGGTCGCCAATCGGTTCGCGCAGCATCTCGAGCAATTCATTTCTGTATCCGACCGGTTGAATGAATTCCGGGTTGGCGTCCAGGAACTCGAGCAACCACGGACGGTACTTTTCCATGCGCAAGAAGTAATTTTGTTCGCGGCGCAATTCGGGCGGGTCTTTGTCACCGGGCAGCTTGCCGTTGACCAATTCCTTTTCGGTGACAAAGCGTTCTGCCCCAACCGAGTACAAACCCTCGTATTCGGCCAGGTAAATGTCACCTTCTTTAAAGGTTTTCTCGAGCATTTCTTGCACAAATTTTTCGTGGCCCGGTTCGGTGGTACGAATGAAGCGGTCGTAGGAAATCTCGAGTTGGTCGTAAAGCGCTTGAAAGCCGCTCGGCACGATTCGATCCACGAAGGCTTGCGGAGTTTCGCCACTGGCTTTGGCGGCTTTGTAAATCTTCTCGCCGTGCTCGTCAGTGCCAACCGAGAATCTGGTTTGATATCCCATCAGGCGATGCGTGCGCACGATCACATCGGCCACAATTTTCTCGTAAACATGCCCAATGTGAGGGTTGGCGTTGGCGTAGTCAATGGCGGTGGTCAAGTAAAAGCGTTTTTGCGTCATGAGATTCCTCTTTGAATTAAATCCAGGTTTGAGAACTGATTTCGGCACTAAAAAACCGGGGCAGACAACACCCCGGCAGGCTCGAGAATAACTTCAAGCTAGCCGGTGGACCTCTGCATTCGCCATCCGTTCAACGCTCCGATCAGGCTGCTGGTCATGGCTCGAGTTTAGCAGAGGGGTGCTTTGGGGGCAAACCTGAGGGTTAGCGCCTGTCTCATGTTGCACAACCTAATTTGTCTTGAAAGTGCCATACTGTGCGTCAGACAGGCAATACTTCAGGAGGCAACATGAACAAGGGAATCGTTATCGGAGCGGGTCTTTCACTGGCCATCCTCGCCGCTTGTGCCCCAATGGGCAAGGCGAGCAAAACCGTAACCTTGTCCTCGACCGGTGCATTGGCCACAAATGAGGCCAGCAAAGTCACTGGAACCGCCGAGATCGCGGTGCTTGGGGATGGCACGACCAAAGTGACCTTGATGCTTTCGGGCATGGTCGCGGGCAGCAAGCACGCGGCGCACATTCACACTGGCAGTTGCGTCAATCAGGGTGGCGTTGCCGTTCCACTGCCCGATGTGGTCGCAGGCGCAGATGGTGCAGGCTCGAGTGAGAAAATCATTCAGACTGGTTCGATCCCGGCGGCAGCGTATGTGAACGTGCATCAAAAAGGCAGCGATGAGGGCGTCGGTGGCGGTATTTCTTGTGGTGACATTAAGTAATCCTCAGTCCAGATTCGTTGCCCAAAGCCGTGATTGTGTGAGAAAACACAGCGTTCAATGCTCCAAGACGTACTCTTCTTTTGGTTGGGTCGGGTATTGATTCAGCTGATCTTAAGCGGTTTGACTCATTATTAAGTCTAGGTATCTCGAGCAGCCGAGCTACCAACACGTCAAAGGCGGTGCGCAATGTCCGACCAAATCAAAACCATCAAGCGGTTCTTCCGCAGATTGCACCGTTCAATTCTGAACAGCATCCCGAACGACGGTCCAACAGAAGTCGATCTCTCCAAGCTCCAACGCCCCGCCCAGAAAGATCCCGAATTTTCGATGGATTGGCGTTCACCAGAACAACCCAGCGATCTGCCCGGCCACACCAAAACCTGAATCGGCTTTGCGCAAAGATAACCCTCGAGTTTCACCGCTCGAGGGTCTTTTCGTCGGGTAGACTCTGGGCACTTCAGCGTTTCCCGGAGGATTTATGCGCCCTCGAATTGGTATCACCGTTTCGCAAACTCGAGAACCCGGACTTGGACGGTTGTTCAACAGCGTTTCGTTAACCTACGCCAAAGGCGTGCTCGAGGCCGGAGGATTACCAGTCATGTTACCGGTCCTTCCCGGAACTGAAGCGGCTCAACTCGAGCACTTGGACGGCGTGCTTCTCTCCGGCGGTGTGGACGTGGACCCTGAGCATTTCGGCGCAGACCACGAGGCAGGCTTGGGCGAGGTGGACCCGGAACGCGATTCGTTTGAACTCGAGTTGTACCGATTAACCAGAAATTCGGCGCGGGAACGGAATATTCCGGTCTTGGCCGTCTGTCGCGGTTTTCAACTGGTCAATGTCGCCGAGGGCGGCACGCTGCACCAGCATTTGCCCGGAACGAATGGCGTTTGGGCCGATCATGCGCAAACCGCAAAACCACCAGTTCTCTCACACCGGGTGCGCATCGCGGACGGCTCAAGGTTGTCCAATGCGCTCGAGGCGGCAGGCTTTGGACCGGAAACCATGCGGGTTAATTCGTACCATCATCAGGGCATCAAGGATGTCGCGCCAGGATTGACAGTCAATGCTTGGGCTCCCGATGGATTGGTCGAAGGGCTCGAGGGTCCGGGCGTGATTGCGCTGCAATGGCATCCTGAAATGTTGTTTGAAACCCATCCCGAACATCGATTGCCATTTGAGATACTGATCAAAATGTGTACCAACGAACTCGCGCCCGCATGATTGATTCCACGATTGAGTCGCTCGAGTTTGACCGGTCCTGGCAAGATGCCTTCGGCACGGTTCTGGCCTGTCTTGAATTCGGCAGCCGCAAACGTAACGTGATGATTGTCACCTCGAGCGAATTGGGTCAGGTCTCACTCGAGTTGCTGGCTGGGATCGCATTTCAGGGTCGGATTGTGCTGGCGATTCTGGAACATTTGCACAGTGCGCCGCTGGAGGCCATCTTGCGGGATCAAAAACCAAATTTTGTGATTGCGCTCGAGCCTGCAAAGACTGGTATTGCCACTCACGGCTCCGCCATTCAAGGTGAAGCTCGGCTCGAGATGGCCAGCACGGGAATCGAGTACGCCGAACCCGGATCGTACCCGGCCTGGACGAACTCCAACGCGCTCGAATCTGATCTGCAAGCCTCGAGCGTGATTGCCAGTGTCGCCTCGAGTTTGGGTCTCCCCTGCCTGGTCTGCAATCCGTCAGATTTGAAGCTGGCGCTCGAGATTGCATTCCAGAAATAAAGACTCCCGCCCAAACCTCGAGCGGGAGTCGATCAACAAATCTCTTTAGCGACCGATTGAAGCTTCGGTCTGCAAATCAAACGCATGCAGGCGTTCAACATCGGCCAGCAACGTCACCATGTCGCCAACCTTGACTGGGGCGTGACCATCGACTTTGGCAACGACGCTCTGACCGCCAATGTCAACCAGAAGATCGGTTTCGGCACCCAACGGTTCGACGACTTCGACCTTGCCCTGCAACTTGTTGTTGCCAGCAGGAATCGTCGTGTGACCCTCGAGCCCGAGGTGCTCTGGACGGACACCGAAGTAGACTTGCTTGCCGTTGTAGGTGCTCAGGGATTCGGATAGAACGCCGGTGGCTTGCACGGCGAAACCGTTTCCGGTGAAGCCCGAAGCGCCATTGCCCGCCTGGATCGTGGCGGTCATGAAGTTCATCGAAGGGCTGCCGATGAATCCGGCCACGAACTTGTTCTTGGGTTGATCGTACAAATTCAAAGGCGTATCGACCTGCTGGATAAAGCCGTCTTTCATAACCACAATCCGCGTGCCCATCGTCATGGCTTCGATCTGATCGTGCGTCACGTAAATCGTGGTCACGGCCAAACACTGATGAAGCTTGCTGATCTGTGAGCGCATCTCGACACGAAGTTTCGCATCCAAATTCGAGAGCGGCTCGTCCATCAAGAAGACTTTCGGTTCGCGCA
>JAYURE010000200.1:0-5582 GCA_043756345.1 Deinococcales bacterium
CCGTACACTGACCCATGCCCGAAACCACGCCACGCATTCACGATCCCGTGACCAAACGACAACAGGTGGCGACTTGGCTGATGGGCCTGTTCGGGTGGAAAGCGATCCTCGAGCCACCACCGGGCAAGAAAATGGTCGTGGTTGGCTTTGCGCACACCTCGAACTGGGATTTTTTCCCGGCCATCGGTTGGGCCTGGGCGACCGGTCTGAAGGCCAGCTTCATTGGCAAACGCCAACTGACCGACGGGCCGCTTGGCCCGATCATGTTACGTTTGGGCATCATTCCGTTGGATCGGGACAAAGCCAAAAATTTTGTCTCCCAAGTCGCCGAAATCATCGAAGCTCGAGACGAAATCGCGCTGGTTGTTGCTGCCGAAGGCACACGCTCGAGGGCCGATTACTGGCGTTCAGGGTTTTACTACATGGCGCTCGAGGCGAAAGTGCCGCTCGGCTTTGCGTACCTGGATTGGTCCAAAAAAGAGGTTGGAATTGGTCAGTACATGATTCCCAGCGGTGATCTCGAGGCGGACTTTGCGATCATCAAAGCGTTTTACGCCAATGTGCGCGGTCATGACCTGAGCAAGCAGGGACCGGTGCAACTCAAACACCATTTTGAGGCGCAACTCGAGGCGCAACAAAAGTAGGATCAATCCCCGCCTCGAGCTTGGGCGAAGCCAAGTACATCCTGGTTTTGGATGTACGCGATGTTGAGACTACAGAGCGCACTGGAAGGTTAAAGGTGCGTTTCACCTCTTGCACTGATTTGTACATGTTTGCGCTTACCTGTTTAGAATTCCTTCACGAGCCTGTACGTGAGTGACAGTTTTGCGCTAACCTGAAAGACATGAAAAGACTCTTGATTGGCGCGTTGCTGTCCATGGCCCTCAGTTCTTGCGTGTTGGTGGCGAGCGATGACCGTCCCGGCACGGTTGCCGGTTCAGGCGGCGGCAGACCAAGCACATCACAAACCACGGTCTCAGGCGGATTTCGCCTCTCGATCAGCATTCGTTTTTCGGATTACATCCGTGATTTTCAACCCGAACGCGGCGAGGGCGCAACCTACAACCGCAACGAACAAATCCGTTACAAAGTCAACGTTGCCCAACGCGGGTACGTGACGCTCGCCATTTATGACCCTGAGGCCAGCGGCACCAATTACGTCGAGTTCACTAATGTCCCTGTCGATGCCGGTACGAACATCATTCCGCGTTCGTACACCGTGCAGTCTGACACGCCCTCGAGCCGCTTTTACGCCCGTGCGTACTTCACGACCACGCCCGGCCCGAGCAGCCTGATTCAAGGCCGTTTCTCTCGAGGCCAGGTCAACTCGCGCACCCAGGCGTACTTCGATCCGTTCGGTGAGGACACCCGCGACGTGGCCGAAACCTACCTGCGCGTTCGCTAAATCTCGAGCCTCAAAATCAAATCGGCAAACCTTTCATGGGTTTGCCGACTTTTTTTATGCCCGAGAACGTGCAGGACTCGAGCGGCTTGGACGAGGAACCTGCTGAGATTCACGGGCTCGAGAACTTGAATGACTCGACCAGTAAACTCGAGCATCATGGGTTTTACAGCAAACGCTCGTCACTCTGCGGGACTGGCCCGAACCCCCAGGTCGCCAACCAGTAGACGAATGGCCCGAGCGCCAATGTGCCCAGCACCTCGCCGACAAAGACCAGCACGGTTTCTGGGTGAATCAGGCTCGAGCGTGCCCAGAAATCGAGCACCACAAAAATCGACCATTTGGCGATCTCGGCAGCCAGAATTGCAGCCGCATGGTTCAGGCCGGTTTCGGCAGAGAAAAACCGACGAATGAAAAACGAGATGAACACGCCCGCCGCAACGCCCGCCGCATGAAAACCCAGCACGCCCGCGCCGAGCACATCCTGCAAGAGACCCAAACCGAACCCGAGCGTCAAACCAATGGTTGGCTCGAGCCTGGTTGCGGCGGTCAAGGCGACCAGCAACACGATGTCTGGTACGGCGAACCCGGCAGGCAAGAGCACATACAGGGCGCTCTGTAACGCGAAAACGATCAGGGCGAACGCGACGGCCTTCATGGGAGTTTCACCACGTAAACTTCCTCGAGGTCAGACAAATCCACTCGAGGACGAATGATCACGACTTGATTGGGTGTGTTGCCGCTGGGTGGCAACACCCGTTCGATCACACCGACCGGCACGGTTTGGAATGCACCACCCGGCGCGTTCAAGGTCAGGACCACATCGCCGATTTTTGGTGTGATGCCTCGGAAACCTTCGGCCCGCAAAAAATTGGCGGAGCCTGTGCCTCGGGCCAAGGCCCGTCCCGATTTGCCCGCAATCGTCACGCTGACGGTGAAATCTGGATCGATCAGGGTTCGCACGACAGAGGTCGTCTCGAGCACTTCACCGACCACACCGACCAGACCTGTCGGTGTGGTGATCGGCATGCCTTCGGTCACGCCATCACGGGCTCCGGCACCAATTGTTAGTTTGACCCCGGTTGGAGTGGCCTCGTAACGCACGATTGGAGCAATCTTGACGATGGCTGGCGTTTGCGCCTTGCGAATTTGCGTGGCCCGTTGCAACCTGGCATTTTCTTGCTCGAGCGAAAAATTTTTCGTCTCTAGTTTGGAGAATTTCTTGCGAAGATCGGTGTTTTCTTCGACCAACACGCGACGAATGGCGATGGCTTCAACCGCACGGCGCACATTGACGGCAGCGGTTTGGATCACATCGGTCAATGGTGCGATACCGCTGCCGAGCACAGCAGGCGCGGGTGGCAGAAAGCGTGTGGTCACCAACGCAAAGACGAACATCACCCCAAACAACGCGCCGAGTCGAGCAAAGATCGTCAAGCGCCACCACCCTGGGAGGAGTTAGGGGCGGAGGAGACAGGAGTGGCCCAATCCAACAACTCGAGGCCAGCCTCTCGAGCCAGCAGGACCAGCCTCGCCATGGGCAGACCGACGACGTTGAAGAAATCACCCTCGATGGCTTCGACCAGGGCCATGCCGCGTTCCTGAATGCCGTAACCGCCCGCCTTGTCCAAACCTTCGCCAGATTGCGCGTAACCGTCAATCTCGAGTTTGGAGAGTTCACGAAATTTGACGCGGGTCCGTTCGACTGCGACGAATTCGCCGCCTGTAGATTCGTGAACCGGCGTCTTGAAACACATGCCGGTGAACACCTCGTGCCAACGTCCCGAAAGCCGAGCAATGAATTCTGCATTCTCGAGGATGCTGGCGGGCTTGTTGAGGATTGCTCCCTCGAGTGCCACCGTCGTATCTGCCGCAAGGATCACGTTCCCAGGCTCGAGCAATGCGACCGCACGGGCTTTCTGTCGGGCGAGATCTGCGACCATGCGGGCCGGATCGCGTTCGGGAATGTCTTCGTCAATATCGGCAGCACGCACGCGAAATTTCACGCCCAATTTTCCGAGCAATTCACGGCGGCGTGGACTGCCAGAGGCCAGCACAATTTCGGTCATCACTTCTGGCATCTTGGCAATCACCGCTCGAGTTTAACCCGCTTGACGTGAGCCGGAACTCAGCGTGAACTCAGGTCTGCTCGAGTGAGCCGGACTCAGACACGCCCGAGGCACTGTGAACTCAGACACGCTCGAGGGCGGCCACCAATTCACGACAGAAATCTGGAATGTCCGCCACGACACGGCCCCACACCAAATTGCGATCCTGAAATGCGGGCTCATCACGCCAGATCGCGCCCCAAATCTCGAGGTCATCTTTGATGCCGAGGCTGCCGGTCACGGGCCGACCAGGTTCGACCAATTTCGCCGAGGTCGCCACCCAACCCGCATGGCAAATAAATCCAAGCACTTTGCCAGCCGCGTTCAGTTCTTTCAAAAACTCGAGCGTGTGCGGATCACGACGCACCTTATCCGGTGCCCAACCACCCGGAATCACGCAGGCATCAAAATCGCTCGTCTCGAGTTCAGCGGTGGTGATGGTCGCCTCTGCCGCAAGCCCGCCCTTGCCGCGATAGACGCCTTTTGACTTGGCGGCCGTGACCACGCTCGCGCCCTCCTCGAGCAAACGCATTCGTGGCACGTGATGTTCAAGATCCTCGAATTCGTCAGCGATGATGAACGCGATTCGTTTGCCGATGAGTTTCATGCCAAAAGATTAACAGTTCAAGGCGTGACTGTTTAGGGATTGATGGTGACGGGACGCTCGAGGTCTGCGCCATTGCCGCTACGCACGATCACCTTGAATGGATTTGTGCGCGGTAAGCCAGCATCCACAAAGTCCACCCATTTCGCGCTGTAAATCGCTGTGCAAGCGACATTCAATTGCCTAAGTCCAATCGGTTTCAACTCGAGGGTGTCATTGGTGCGTTTGCTTTCAAACTTGTTGAACTCCTCGCAACCACCAAATCCCACCGAGACACGGATTTTCAAGGCATCGCCTGCTTTGACGCTGCTGGGAACGTCGAGCACGTTCGTTGAGTCCTGTACGTTGCCCAAGCTCATCACGTAAGTTTCTGTGCTGGGCGCTGAAGGGGCGCAACCAGCAAGCATCAGCCCAACCAGGATCAATGGGGTAGGAATCAAGACTCTTTTCATCAATTCACCTCGAGATCAGCTTGACCCGAAAAGATGAAAACAACCTCGAGCTTTGATCACTCGAGGTCGCTCTCTCAAAACGGTTATCAGTTGGCCTGTTCAGTTGGCAGGTGCACTGTACAAACCGTGCTTCTCGAGCCAGGTGTCCAACTTGCCACGCGAGAAATTGCTCATGCTGACGGCATCGTCTGCGAACTCGAGGGTTGGCACGCTGCGGCGTCCACCGTTGACGCTCATGACGTACTCGGCGGCCTGATCGTTCTCTTCGATGTTGATTTCCTCGAAAGCAATGCCGCGCTGCTCGAGGACACGTTTGGTGACCTTGCAATCGCCGCACCAGGTTGTTGTGTACATTTTGATCATGGTAATTCCTCCACGTGGTTCGTCTCATCTCGAGCCACAGAAGCAGGTTAGCGCGAAATGCTGTCCGAGTCGGTCGTGAAAAGCACGAAGTTGCACACCTCGAGCCTCAGACTGTGACACACCTTTGACATGACTGGTAATCTAACGGCGTGGAAATCCACCTGATCCGGCACGCCGACGCCGAAGACCAGCGTCCCGGCCAACTCGATGCCGAACGCAAACTGACCGATAAAGGCTGGCGACAGTCCGGTTGGCTCGCCAGCACCCTCGAGGCGCTCGACGTGCGTTATCACACGCTGGTCACCAGCCCATTGCGACGCGCCCGTGACACCGGCTATACGCTCGAGCACCTGGCAGATCGGCTCGAGGTTGATGAATTGCTGGCAAATCCGCCAGAGGCGCAAATTCTGGACTTTCTTGGGGCGCTCGAGGTCTCGCTCGAGACGCTGCCTGAGCCGGGACCAATTGCCTTGATCGGTCATCAGCCGTACTTGGGCGAGTTGATCGCGCTGATGCTGTTTGGTGACACGATGCTCGGACGACGCTTCGAGGTCAAGAAGGCGGCCCTGTACGCGCTCGAGTGGAGCGGTGAGCACGGTGGGCGTTTGAAGTACGTGGTCACACCAGACTTAACGCGGCACATCGGTCAGGGA
>JAYURE010000201.1:0-5575 GCA_043756345.1 Deinococcales bacterium
CTCGAGATTCCTGGTGGTCTGTATTTTATTACGGCCTTGCCGACCCGAATTCGGGCGAGCGATTTTCTTTCGGTCAGCGCGGTTTCGCTGATTGCCACGTTGCTTGCCGCACTCTTGCCAGCCCGCCGTGCCGCCAGCATCGAACCCGCCAAAATCATCAGGTGAACTGGAGTCGTGAGTTCTGACAAGATACTCGAGGCCAAAATCACCTCAAGGCTCGAGCCTGATTTTCCTCATTGCTCATCGCTTCGCACGGTCCCAGCACGAAACACTGACGCAATTTAACCAATCCGCGAACTTCGCATTGGCACATGGCCGGTGAACACCAACCGACCTCTTTTCCTGATACGCTCCTCTGGGTTGCACCGTATGACGCTTCCATTTCGCATCACCGACGACCTTCCTTCAATCATCCTCGAGACTTGGAAGGCACGAATTCATGACCGTCAACGCATCAAGTTCGTGGTGCAATACGTGCTTGAACGCGCTCCGAACACCTCGAAATTGCTTCGTGCCCAGTCGAAAGTGCTTCAAGCGCACCTTTCTTTCCGCGAGCGCCGCATGGCCGAGGCGCTCGAGCAGAGCAGCCAAGCCATGGTTGTGCTGCGTGAACACCAAGCACTCGCCTGGGTTGCGCGTGCCCTGAACGTGCGGGCGTGCGTGGCTGTCGAAATCGGTGAGTTTGCGCTGGCAGGCGCATCGCTCGAGGAACAATTGCGTTTGGCCCGTGAGTCCGGCGAACTCGAGATGGAAGGTTGCGCCCTGCATGATCTTGGCATGATGCAGTTGCAGCGTGGCCCGCAACATGCCGAAACGCACCTGATCGCCGCGCTCGAGGTTTTTCAACGTGCCAAATCGCATGCCGGTGTGGGTTATGCGCAACTCAACCTGGCCAACGTTTACGAACAACTTCTGCAACCCGAACGGGCCGCCGCACTGCTCGAGGAGGCGTTGCTGGTCGCTGAACGTGAAGGCATCGCGCCCATTGTCAATTGGGTTCGCGCCCAGCAGGGACGTTTGGCGCTGAATCAAGGTCGGTACTTGCAGGCCGAAAGCCTGCTCGAACAGGCACTCAAAAATGGCTTGAGCAACAACGAGCACGACATCCTCGAGATCATTCCTTCGTTGGTGCGGGTGTACTTGCATTTTGACCGTCCCGAACGTGCCATCGAAATGCTCGAGCATCATTTGCAAATCGTGCAAGAGTCTGGCCAAAGACTGCTCGAGATGACCGCGCACGAATTGCTGGCCGAGGTGCGGCAAAGCCTTGGGCAGGACCGGGTTGCGCTTGAGCATTACCGCACGCACATGAAACTGCGCAGCCAAGTGTTTAACGAGATCAACGAGGAGCGTGTTCGCGCCCTGAGCGTGCTGGTCCGCACCGAGGTTGCCGAACAGACTGCCCTGAACGCCTTGCAACAAAACGCAGAGCTTCGCAGCACCCTCGAGCAACTTGCGCAGGCGCACGAGCATATTTTGGAATTGAGTTTCACCGATGAACTGACGAAAATTCACAACCGACGTTTTTTGATGACGCATGGCGAAACGCAACTGCGTGAGGCGAAGGGCCGTGACTTCACATTCGCCTTGTTGGATTTGGATCATTTCAAACGCATCAACGATACCTTTGGTCACGATGCTGGCGACCGGGTGCTGTCTGAGTTTGCGCTGCTGATCAGCAACAATCTGCGTGGCGGCGACACCTTTGCCCGTTTCGGTGGCGAGGAGTTCGCGCTGATCCTGCCCGACACCACACCACAGGCCGCCTGCGAAGTGCTCGAGCGCATTCGAATGACCATGGCGACCCGTGTTTGGGATGGACTGCCCGCAGGTGAACGGATCACCTTCACCGCTGGTCTGGCAGACGCCTCGAGTGGCGATCTGATGCAGGCCTTAAAGCAGGCAGATCAACTCTTGTACGTCGGCAAGGCCGAGGGCCGCGACCGCATCTGTTTTTAACGGCCCATTGCGTGGTACTCGTCGTTCGGTCGAATCCCGGTTGCGTTTGCCAATCGGTTGGTCAGGTTGAACATCGCGGCAATCTCGGCGATTTCAAAAATGGTTTCGTCATCGAATCCAACTTCGCGCAAACGCTGGTGGTCTTCGGGTCCAATCTTGTGCGAATCGAGCGTGACTTTCAACGCAAACTCGAGCATCATTTTTTCGGCCTCGGAAATATCTGCGTGCAATGGTGCAAAACTGATCTCATGCGCGAGGTTGGTGTCTCGCCCCTCTTTTTGCAACGCGAGGCGCAGCATTGCCGGGTGCGTGGTCGAACAATAAAAGCAGCGGTTCATGCCAGACACCGCGACCGCAATCATTTCGCGTTGGGCTTTGGAAAGTTTGCTCGCACCCAACATGATCAGTTCGTAATGGGTTCGCCAGGCCATCAGGTGATCTGGGCGCAACGCCCAGGCCTGCATGACGTTGGGGATAAACCCAAGTTTCTCGAGCGCCTTAGCATGTAAAACCTGCACGTCCTCGGGCAGTTCTTGGGTGGCTGGAACACGTAAGAATGAAATCTTTGTTTGCATCGACTCACCTCGAGTTGGGCTGTGCATTCAGCTTACGTTTGAACCCTTACTTTGCAAATGTCTCGAGCCGTGACAGCAGTCACAGCATGATCTGACTGTGTGCTTTGAGGCACGTCCCTGGAAACACTTCCGGGTATACTCACGCCTCAGCTTTCGACCCCAATTCCCTCTCGAGGTGGCCCATGAAACGTGTCCTACCGTTGTTCGCACTGTTGTTCCTCGCCCTGACGCTCTCGATGCGTTTTGTTCCAGTGATCGCGCAGGCTGGCTTGGAGGTTCGCCTGCCCGGAACCATTCAAGGCGCGTTGGGCGCAAAAGCCTCATGGAATCCCAAAGACGACATCACCCGCATGAAAGAAATCAGCGCGGGCGTTTACGAATTTGTGGCGCGATTTCCGAAAGGTAAATACGAGTACAAGGTTGCCATCGGTGGCACTTGGGACTTGAACTACGGCAAGGACAGCAAAGCCGCCGGGGACAACATTGTGCTCGAGGTGCCCGCGAACGATACAATCATCCGATTCGTGTTCGACGCGAACGCCAAAACCATCATGGATTCAATCAATCAGGCCGATAAAATCAAAGCTCCGCTCGAGGTTGCGGTCGTTGTGCCGGTCGCCACGACTGAGGCCGCCCCCGCCGCCGATGGTGTGACCCGTTTGACCGTGCATTACAAGCGCGTCAAAGCCGATTACGACAAGTGGAATGTTTGGGCCTGGGCGAAGGCTCCAACCGCTGGTGACGGCGCATCGTATGCCTTTTCTGATCAGGACGACTTCGGCAAGATCGCGGTCATCGACGTGCCAGGAAAAAGCACCGAACTTGGTTTTTTGCTGCGCCTCGGTGATTGGGAGGCCAAAGACATCGAAACGGATCGCACCGTGACCGTCAAAGATGGCAAGGCCGAAATCTGGATTGTCCAGGGCCGCAAAGAATTTGAATTGTCTCGAGCCGCCGCCGATGCGTACCTCGCGCAGGCCGCACCGCCGCGTGGATTGCCCGCGTTTTTGGACAGTGCCGACACGATCCGCGCCTACATGGACAAACCGACCGTACCCTCGAGTGTGAATGGGAAAGTTGTCGTGACCATCGGTGGCAAGCCTATTCAAGTCAAAGCGATCACGGCGGGCGGGCCTCCAGTCTCGAGCGGTCCGAGCGACACGGTTGATCCGAACAAGGTCGTGGTCGCCGGAACGGTTCAGGCGGCGCTTGGCGGAACAGAATGGAATCCGAACGGTGACATTTCCCGGATGTTGGAAATCTCGAGCGGCGTGTTTGAATTCGTGGCAAAATTTCCCAAAGGCAACTTTGAGTACAAGATCGCTAAAGGTGGAGGCTGGGCGCAAAATTGGGGCGCTGGCTTCGAGGCCGACGGGCAAAACGTTGGGCTGGCGATTCCGAAAGATGGCACCATCGTCAAATTTGTGATTGATTTCAATAAGAAAACCTTGCAGGATTCGATCAACAATCCGACGGTGATCACGGCCCCAGCGACCGCGCCGGAAATCAAAAAACCTGCGGCACCAACCTCGAGCGGACCGGTCAGTGTGCTCGCCATTCAACTCGAGCGCAAACTGACGATCAATGATTTTTCCAAGCTGATGGAATTGAAAATCAGTGACGATTTGACCCGCACCGTGTACGCCCGCGAGGTGCTTTCTGACAAAGCCTACTGGTACTCCGGCGAGGATTTGGGCAGCCGTCACAGCAAATCCAGCACCACCTTCAAAGTCTGGAGTCCCGTCTCGAGCAGCGTCGAATTGTTCGTCTTCGATGATGCGCTCAATGGACCCGATCAGATTTTGGACATGACACGCGAGAAGGCTGGCGTTTGGGCATTGACCGTCAAAGGCGACCTGCACGGACACTATTACCAGTACCGTCTGAAATCCGCCGGGGAAACCCGCGTCGCTGCCGACATCAATTCGTATGCCGCCTCGAGCGATTCCAAACGCAGCATGGTCGTGGATTTGTCACGCACGAATCCAAAAGGCTTCTCGAGACCCAAAGGAACGGCACGACCCATGACCGATTCGGTCCTGTACGAGATGCACGTGCGCGACTTCACCGTGGACCCGAGCAGTGGTGTCAAACCCGAATGGCGCGGCAAGTACATGGGCCTGACGCAAACCGGCACGAAAAACGCCAGCGGCTCGAGCACCGGATTGGATTACCTCAAATCCCTCGGCGTGACCGACATTCACCTGATGCCATTCCAGAACATCAACCCTGCGAACTCTGGCGTTTACAACTGGGGTTACGAAACCAACCTGTTCAACGTGCCCGAAGAACAGTACAGCACCACACCCGGCGATCCGGCCAACACGATTCTCGAGACGAAAGCCATGGTTCAAGCCATGCACGCCGCTGGGCTGCGTGTGGTCATGGATGTCGTCTACAACCACACCATGCCCGCTGGGGGCGACGAGAGCGCCTTCTGGCAGACCGTGCCGTACTATTACTTGCGCACGGACGACAAAGGCAACTTGCAAAACGAATCCGGTGTCGGCAACGCCATGAACGACGAACGGCCAATGGTCAGGAAGTACATCCGGGACAGCCTGAAATTCTGGACGCTCGAGTATGGGATGGACGGTTACAGGTTCGATCTGGTTGGCATGCACGTCAAAGCAAGCGTTGAAAATTGGACGCAAGAACTGCGCAAGATTCGGCCCGACGTGATGCTTTACGGCGAACCTTGGACCGGTGGCGGTCCCACACGATTCGGCAAAGGTACGCAACGCGGCCTCGGCAAGTACGGTGGTTTCGCGGTCTTCAACGACAACATTCGCAACTCGATGCGAGGCGATTTGGACGGCACCAAAACCGGATTTGTGATGGGTGGCCTGACCAGCAGCAGCGCCCTCAAAAAAGGAATCGTCGGCAGCTTCGCGTACTCGAGCGAGTTGAGTGATTTCACAGACTCACCACTCGAGACCATCAATTACATTTCGGCACACGACAACATGAGCCTCTGGGACAAGCTCGAGAAATCCATGCCGAACGCTGACACCGCCATGCGGGCCAGAAGCGTCAACCTG
>JAYURE010000202.1:0-5573 GCA_043756345.1 Deinococcales bacterium
TCGGGACGCTGCGGTACTCCGTACCGTGTGCGTGCCTACGGCACGGCCCCATTCATCCCACCCCTAAAGGGGATGGGTTTCCTGGAGGCATTTCCATGAATGGTTTCATCAGTTGCCCACTGACTTTACATATGAATTTCAATACGGTCTGATGAAAATTCATAAAGCAATGTCCAAAATTTCCTAAACCTCGAGCACCAAACTTGGATCAAACGTTTCATCTGGCGTGTCCATGTAACCGCGTTGATTCGTGACAACTCGGGTCTGACCTATCCTGTAATCGACATTGAAATGCGTGTGACCATGAATCCAGAACTTCGCGCCGCCGGATTCGATCATGGCATCCAAATCTGAGGCATACGCCGCATTGACATCATCGCTCGGAAATCTTGGATCGAGCGAAGTTCCACTCGGCGCGTGATGCGTGACAATCACGGTTGGACCAACGAACGGTTCTTGCAATCGTTCCTCGAGCCAACGTTTTGACAGGCGATGCCAGCCGAGCGTGTCTGAAGGGCGAAGTTTTCGGTACTGCGGATCAATGCGAATTTTGGCATAGTCCCGCATTTTCGTTTTGGCGACTTCCATCGCAGATTCACGGTGGCCGCTGATTTCAAAATCCGTCCAGAGTGTCGCGCCAAGAAAGCGAACACCCTCGAGTATCACGGCATCGTTTGACAGAAAATGGATGCCCAAAGCGCGGGCGGTTTCACGCATGGCCTTGTCAATCTTCGGACTCGAGTGACGGTAAAACTCGTGATTGCCCGCAACGTAAATCACGGGCAAGTTAGGAAACGTCTTTGCAGCCCATTCGAGCCCACGAATGCCGAGGTCGATGTCACCGGCGAGCACCACGGCATCAGCTTCGACCGGTTCTGGCGTGAATGCTCCAAACTCGAGGTGAAGGTCGCTGAGGACGTGAACGCGCACATTTTTATCTTGTCATGCCTTGGCTCGAGATGACCGAATTTTCCAATCCTGGAACAGCAGTTCGTCCACACGTTCGGACAAATCGGACGGACCTTCAGCAATTCCAACCCAACTGGGCATAGGTCGGGTGTTCTCCGTGACAAAACGCTGCAAGGCATCTTGAATCACTTCGTTGACTGGACGTTTTTCTCGAGCGGCAATGTGTTGCAAATCCATTTCGAGTTCGCTTGGCAGTTCAAGCAAAACTGGGTGAATGATCTATTGAAGGCTTCTTGACCCGAGGGTATAACCTAAGTCATACTCGAGTATGAAAACCGCCGTCTCCATTCCTGACCCAATCTTTGAAACCGCCGATCAACTCGCCAAAGAACTCGGCATCAGCCGCAGCGAACTTTACGCCCGAGCACTCGAGGAATTGATCCGCAATCGAAAACGCGAACACATCACGGCCAGCATCAACGCGACACTGGCAAGCCTCGAGCCGGAATCACCAGAATTCTTGGACCGCGCCGCCCGTGATTCGTTTTCTCGAGATTCGTCTGCCCGAAACGAGTGGTGACGTGCAACGCGGCGAAATCTGGTGGGCCGACCTGCCCGCCACGGACGGCAGCGGGCCAGCCTTCACACGCCCGGTGATCGTGATTCAAGACGATGCGTTTAACCAGAGCGGCCTTCGCACCGTGATCGTGGCGCTTTTAAGCCGCAATCCGAAACTGGCGAACATGCCCGGAAACGTCTGGCTCGAGGCATCCGAAAGCGGTTTGGCTCGAGATTCTGTGATCAACGTTTCGCAACTGGTGACGCTGGACCGAACTGTTTTGCGCGATTGCGTTGGTCAGGCAAATGAGGTCACGCTTGAGTTGCTGGATCAAGGCTTGCTGACCGTGCTCGGACTTCCGCGTTGAACCTCAACTGTTTGCCTTCCAAACGCCACCAACACCCAACCAAGCCGTGATGAAATCCTCTGGTGGACTGACCTCGAGTTTCAAGGTTTCACCCGTGACCGGATGCGGCACCTCAAGCTTCCAGGCATGCAGGGCTTGCCGGTTGATCAAGGTCGAAACTTTGCCGTACACCTCATCGCCGAGAATCGGGGTTTTGAGATGCTGCAAATGCACCCGAATCTGATGCGTGCGGCCCGTGAAAATCTGCGCCTGAACCAGCGCGTGCGTCGGCTTGCCAGATGGCGCGGTATCGAGCACCCGGAAATCCGTGCGGGCCTCGCGAGCGTTCGTGCCACCGACCGCCATGCGGGTTTTGGTGACGGGGTGCCGCCCGATGGGGCCTTCCATGCGCACTTCCGGCAGGGGAATCCCGAGCGTGATCGCCTGGTAAAACTTGCGGGTCAACCGGTCCGCAAACGCCTGCGACAAACTCGCGTGTGCGGCTCGAGTCTTGGCGACCACGATCACGCCGCTTGTGTCCTGATCCAAACGATGCACGATGCCGGGCCGGTAGCCTTCTGGTCCAAAATCCTCACCCTCGAGTGCGAGCGGGATGCGTCCCAGCAGGGCATTGACCAGGGTTGCAGTGACGACGCTGCCGGATGGGTGCGTCAGCATTCCGGCAGGTTTGTCCACAGCGATCATCACGTCGTCTTCGTAGACAACAGTCAGAGGAATGTTCTCGGGCAGGACTTCGCTGGGGATCAGGGGCGGCGGCACGAAGGTCAAGGTTTCACCGCCGCGCAAGGTGGTGCTGGCCTTGCTGACCACCACGCCATTGATGCGGACCGCACCAGCATCGAGCCAAGATTTCGCTTGCGATCTCGAGACTTCGGCGATGGCGGCCACGACCACATCCAGGCGGCCCGCTTCGGGCACGGTGTACTGTTCGGTATCAACGTTGTCGGTCTCAGGATCATTCACTGGTGCATCATGCCTGATTCCACGCGGATTTAAGAAATTTCGCTACAATTGCTTCATGGTTCGCCGATTTCTGACACTGATTTTCGCGCTGTACTTGCTCTCGAGTGCCGCGAATGCTCACTTTTTTGCGGTGCGGATGCAGGCACTTTTCCCAACCGCGACCCGTTCTGGCGTCAAACTCACCATGCGCACCGAAGATGGGCAACCTGTCAATGACGCGATCCTCGAGTTGAGTGTCAAAACGCCACTCTCGCCGGACACGCGCAAAATCATCCTCAAGAACACCGGTTCTGGCGAGTACACCACCGATGAACGATTCGATCCGGGCAACTACATTTTCACGATGGCCGATAAAACCGTGCCAGGGGAACCGCTCGAGAAAACCTTCACGGGTGAATTGCCACGCCCAGCAGGACAGGACGGACAGGAATGGTACTGGCCGCCGAGCGGATCGCAGAAGAACCAGGAGGGCGATCCGAATTTCGACCCAACAGCAGTGGCGGGAGGCGCGGTCACACCCTCGAGCACGGAGAACAAACCGAACGTTGGATTGCTGCTGGCCTTGCTCGGTGCTCCGGTTCTGTTGGCGCTTGGCGCGGTGATCGTGGTGCTGCTCGTCGCTCGAGGCAAATCCAAACCTCAAGTTTGAGCCAAAACCAATTCACGGTAAGCTCGGGCCATGTTGATTTACGGTCGAAACCCTGTACTCGAAGCGTTGCGTGACGGTTCCGCGTCCATGGTGTTCGTTGCCGAGGGCATCGAAGCGAAATTTGTGCGCGAACTTGAGATTGCAGTCCAACAGGCGGGTGTCGAACTCGAATGGGTGACACGGCCCGAAATGGACCGTGAAGTTGGCACCACCAACCATCAAGGCGTGGCCGCCGAAGTTGAAGATGCCAAATGGTCCGAACTCGAGGATGCGTTCGATCTGGCAAAATCCAGGGGTGAAAAAGTCTTGTTGGTCTTGTGTGATGGCATCACCGATCCGCACAATTTTGGCGCAATCATCCGCAGTGCCGAAGTCCTCGGGGCGCATGGCGTGATGGTCGAGGAACGTCGCAGTGCGCCGCTCTCACCGACGGTCGTCAAAACCTCGGCGGGAGCAACCGCGCACCTGCCGTTGATTCAAGTCAAAAACCTGCCTCGAGAAATTGACCTCTTAAAAGAACGCGGCGTCTGGGTTTACGGCGCGGCGGGCGAGGCCAGCGTGCCGCTCGAGAGCCTCGATTACGACCGGCCCCTCGCGCTGGTGATTGGCTCCGAAGGGGATGGGATGCGCCGCCTCGTGCGTGACAAATGCGACGAACTGGTTTCGATTCCGGTGCGCGGTAAAGTCCAATCCTTGAACGCCAGTGTCGCCGCCGCGATCCTGATTCACCATGCGGCCTCGGGACGGGAAGGGCCAGAACAGTAAAAGTGGAAAGAGAAAAGTAAAACCAGGCTCGAGAATCGGGTTGTTGATCTTGGCTGTTTCTTTTCACTTTCTTGCTCACAAGACAGCACCTGTCTTGACCCTACGGCAGCACCTTCTTGATCCTAACCATGCACCTTCTTGCATCCACAGCGGCACCTGACGGGCCTGATGCGCTGCGGGCAGGATCGCTTTGGGCTTTGGTCGCTTACGGGCTGTTCGCGCTTGAACTTTCCACTTTGAACTTTCCACTTTGAACTTTCCACTTTGAACTTTCCACTTTCCACTCGCCTGCTGTATCCTCGAGCCAATCAAATTACAGGTTCGATGGAGGCAAGTGCATGGGTGTTCAAGCGCGGTTAAACCGGTTGATGGCCTCGGATGGTAAATGCTTCGACGTGGCAATCGACCACGGCTTTTTTGGCGAGGGCGCGTTCCTGCCTGGAATCGAGGATATTTCTCGAGCCGTCGATACGGTGGTCAGTGCCGCGCCAGACGCGGTGCAACTGACCATCGGTAATGCGCGGTATTTGCAATCGAAACCCGGAAAGCACAAACCGTCACTCGTCTTGCGCACCGACATCGCCAATGTCTACGGCTCGAGTTTGCCGAGCACGCTGTTCTCCGAGATGATCGATTCACCGGTCGAGCAGGCGTTGCGCCTCGATGCCGCCTGTGTGGTTGTGAACCTCTTCATGCTGCCAGGTCAACCCGAAGTCCATCGGGCTTGTATCAAAAACATCCTGCGCCTCAAGCCAGAATGCGAACGCGCCGGAATGCCACTGATGATCGAACCGCTCGTGATGCAACCTAACTCGAGCAAGGGTGGGTACATGGTCGATGGCGATCTCGAGAAAATCGTGCCGCTCGTGCGCCAAGCCGTCGAGTTGGGCGCGGATGTGATCAAGGCCGATCCCTGCGATGACGCCAGCCAATACCATCAGGTGATCCGCATCGCGGGCAGCATTCCGGTCCTCGTGCGCGGTGGCGGTCGAGCGCCCGATCAGGAAATCCTCGAGCGAACCTTTGAGGTCATGCAGCAGGGCGCGATGGGCATTGTTTACGGGCGCAACGTGGTGCAACACGCGAACCCGGCAGGCATGACCAAAGCATTGATGGCGATTGTCCATGACGGAGCGAATCCGAAACAGGCCGCGAAATACCTCACCGCATCTAAGGCGAAAAAGTGACTCGAGTCTCGAGGTCATCATGACGCAAAACTCAGAACTCAAAACTCAGAACTCAGAACTTCGTTTCGGTGTGATCGGCTGCGGCTTGATGGGCCGCGAATTCGCCAGCGCCGCCGCCCGTTGGATGCACTTGCTCGAGGCTCCGGCCAGACCGGTGATCGTTTCGGTTTGCGA
>JAYURE010000203.1:0-2039 GCA_043756345.1 Deinococcales bacterium
CCGCCGTTCGTTTTGAATTCGGAGAGCAATCGCGTCACCGTGTCATCAATGAATTCGTGCGTTTCTTCAATCGCTCGAGGTGTGAACGCCTGCGAAACCAGACCACGCAATCGGGCGTGAGAGGCATGGTTGTGAAACAGCATCATGTTGTTCATCAGGGCGGTTGAGGCCGGAAATTCCGTGCTGACCGGTTCATTTGGAGTATCGGTCCCGCTCCCTGAGGCCACACCAGAATGCCGAAAGATACTGCTGACCGACTCGAGGCTGAGCACAAAAGCGCTGTTCCATTCGGGCATGTACAGCACGTTTCCATACTGGCGCAATCGTTCGTAATACGGGTACGGATTCTGAAACGAATTGGGTGCGAACATCGCCTCGAGATCGGCTGGCAGGTTGGCGAAATCTGGTGCGCTCGGGGTCATGCCTCAGCCTGAAGCATCTCTAGTCGGGTTGCAACAAGGATTCTCGAGTAGACCCGAATCTCGGGTAGAGTCTTGAGCATGATCTGGCAAACAATCACCGAACCTCGGACCGTGAAGTTACTGCTCGACAGTGAACGCCGCAACGCGCTCGGTGCGTTCATGCACGGAGCGTGCAGCATCACACAGGCCGCCAACAGACTGGGCTGGCCCTTAAAAACCGTCCACGACCGAGTGCGAACCCTCGAGTCGCTCGGATTGCTGCGCGTGAAACATCTCGAGGCGCGTCAGGGCCGTCCGATCAAACATTACGAGGCGATTGCCGATGGGTTCTTCGTGCCGTTCCATGCCACAAGTTCTGCGAGCTTCGAGGGCTTCATCAGCGAATCGCTCGAGCCGATCCACAGGGTCTTCATAACCCTTTTCGCCAAAGCTGGAATCGAACTGATCGATAATCCAGACGAAGCAGGATTTCGTCTGTACGCCCAAGACGGTGCGATTGTCTCCGATCTGACACCGACGGCGGAACGCTTCGATTTCTTACGCGATGTGCTCGAACCGAACGCACCGGCATTGATGCTGAGTTACATCCGAATGAAATTAACCCGAGCCGATGCCAAAGCATTGCAGCGCGAGATGATGCGATTGCTCGAGCGTTACGCGAACCGCAACGGGCCAGAACATTTCGTGGCCCATGTTGGTTTGACACCCGGCGAATGGACGAATGAGGTTTGAACTAAACCCCTGCCGCCCGACTGATCGCCTCGAGCGTTGCCGGAATCGCATCGGGCAACGCTGCCAATTTGCCCGCCGTGGTTGGGTCTTTGAGGCCATGTCCGGTCAGTGTGCAAACCACCCTCGAGCCGGGTTCGATTCGACCCTGTTTGATCATGCGCCACGCTCCGGCAAAACTGGCGGCGCTGGCCGGTTCGCAGAACAATCCCTCTCGAGCGAGAACTTGGTACGCCTCGAGAATCTCATCGTCGGTCACAGCTTCGATCACACCGCCGGATTCATCCCTGGCGCAGAGTGCGTAACACCAACTGGCCGGGTTGCCAATGCGAATCGCGGTGGCAATCGTTTCGGGTTTTTCGACCGCGTGACCCAGCACAATCGGGGCCGCACCTGCCGCTTGAAAACCGAGCATTTTGGGTTTGCTCGAGACGGTTTGATCATCGAACATTTCCGAATAGCCCTTCCAGTGCGCTGTGATGTTGCCCGCATTGCCGACCGGCATGGCGTGGTACTCGGGGGCTTGCCAGCCGAATTCTTCACAGACTTCAAAGGCGATGGATTTCTGACCTTCGATGCGAAACGGATTGACAGAATTGACCAGTGCGACCGGTGATTCATCGCAGAGCAAACGCACGAGCCGCAAAGCATCATCAAAGTTGCCGTCGATTTGAATGATCTTCGCGCCCATCAAAATGGTTTGTGCAATCTTGCCCGCTGCGACGTACCCGGCTGGCAGGATGATGATGCACTCGACCCCGGCCCTGGAAGCGTAGGCGGCGGCGGCGGCGCTGGTGTTGCCGGTGCTGGCGCAGGCGATGGCTTTGGCACCAGCCTCGACCGCTTTGGAAACCGCCATGGTCATGCCACGGTCCTTGAACGAACCGG
>JAYURE010000204.1:0-16818 GCA_043756345.1 Deinococcales bacterium
CTCGAACAACGCCTCGAATGAAGTGGTCGAAGAATTGGGTGCGGGCATGGTGACGGTCGTGCCACTGACCACGAACATCGAACGGGTGTACGCCTTTCAAGTGCTTCTGCCAGCACCCGAGACCGGCCTCGAGCGGGATTGCAAAGCGCAGGCGGAACAGATTCGGGCCGTCAGTACAAACCGTTTTGTGCATGACCTCGGTGCAGTCGGTGAGGTTCCGGCACTGTTGATGCTCGAGATTGACGAGGCGTTGCGCAGGCATTTGACGCTCTGAATGATCCAGGAAGAAATCGTGTTGAGGGTCTTTGTCTCGAGTGCTGCGCACTGACAGCTTGCTCACATTGACCACAACCTCGAGCTTGAGACCGTTAGGCTCGAGTCATGACTTTTGATGTTTGGATTCTGCTCAAAAACATGTTTATTCCTGTTGCTCCATTTCTTCTTTTTCTCGTTGTCGTCAATGTGGGTATTTGGATGTTCAAACGATGGTTTTCATCCAAACCCTCGAGTGCGAAGAATTTCAATTTCTTGTACAAGCGTAAACAATACTTTTTCACGCGATCCGAAAATGATTTTTTTGGCTTGCTGCAACGCACGCTCGAGGGTCGCAGTGTGATTGTCTTTCCAAAAGTTCGGGTGGCGGACGTGCTCGAGTCAACCAGTAATGATCGTGCTGGCTTTAACCGAATTTCGCAAAAGCACGTCGATTATTTGCTGGTCAGTTTGCCGAATTTTCAACCGATCATGGCGATTGAATTGGATGGCAAATCGCACGGGTCAGAAAAGCAGCAAAAACGTGATGCGGTCAAAGATCAGGCGTTCAAAAGTGCTGGCGTGCCGCTCGTGCGTGTTCCAGTTTCTCGAGATTTGAGCGATGTAATGTTGCTCTCGATCCTCGAGCCGCATTTGAAACCCGTGCCGGTGCTGTCGAATGCTCGAAAAGCCTTTTCGCGTGGTTGATCCTGAAATCTCGAGTATTGCCACTGCCATGTGGTGATGCTGGTTAAGAACCCGTAACTCGAGCGCAATCCTGCAACTTGCTGCTGTGTTAGGAAGCATTGTTGTACTGGCGCAAACCTGCAATCAATGCCAGCAAGGATGGGGCTTGAAAGTGAAAATTCATGTGTGGCACGTTGTAAATCGTGTGCATTTTTTTTGAGAAGACATTCCTACACTCGAGTCATGTTCGATGCGTTCCCTGGTGTTCCCGAAGAATTGATTCACTCTTGGCACAGTGACCTCGGTGGCGAGACGGGATTCTTGCCGCGCCTGACCCCGGCAGATTCTTTGCCTGCCCGGTGGATGCCGTACTTGAATGCGGCGCTCGAGTTGCCAGGTCGGTATCATGTTGAGGGTGCCGATGTGCGTCCATGGTTAACATCTTTGTTTGCCCGTCCAATCCCCGAGGCTGATGCTGCGATCAAGTTGCTTTCAGAACCGCAGGCGGATCGGCTCGAGACGGTGCTGGGCGTGTTGTGTCATGCCTTTCGTTGGGCGAGTGCTCCTCCGGCACCGGAACGGTACACGGAAGCGGCTGTGAGTCTACCTGCGGGTTTGGCGGATGTCTGGGCGGCGTTTGCGCGGTCTCGAGGCAATCCTCGGGTCGGGAACATGTTTGCGATTGTGCTGGCGAACTGGCGTTTGAATGACGTGCCGGGCAGTGGTCGGTACTCGCCGGATGAACTGCGTTTCGGTTCGTATAGAATAGCGATTCCGTGGTTGCAGGAAGAAAAAATGTTGGCGTTGTCCACCTTTTTGGGGGCCAGCATCGAAACGGAGGCTCGAGGAGCACCTGCGGTGAAGACTGCCGTGCAGTTGGTCGGGGCCACCCTGAGCGACAACGCGGTTTTGGTTGCAACGTTGCTCGAGCGTTTCCGTGACGAACTCAAAGTCATGAGTGAACCGTTCATGCATTACGTGCGCAAAGCCAATTTTTCTTCGGATGATTTTTTAACGCTGATTCAACCCACAACCATTTGGGGCTTGGACGAGGGTGAGGGCGTTCTCGAGGGTGTCAGCGGGCCACAGATTGGTGTTTTGCAAATCGCGGATTCGGTGTTGGGCATTGATCGGTCCTCAGCGATGGGTCAGGCGGCATTGCACACGCGAACGTACTTGCCTGCGCGTCAGCAACAGTTCATTCGGATTTTTGAGCAGCATTGTGGCATCGTTTCGGCGTATGTCTTGTGGAAGAACGAACCGGCCCTGATCGAACCGTTTAACGCCTGCCTGGACGCGATGATGATGTGGCGACGCATGCATCAAAAACGTGGCGCGATGAACCTCAAATCGAACGTGCAGGGTGCGGCGTACAACTACACGAGTTCCGGTGGTGGCATCGCGCTCGAGGATGAACGGGTGGCGCGTTTCGAGGATTTGATGCAGCAACGCATGGATGAAACCCAGAATGCTCGGGTGGATTCTCCAGTTACTGTCGAAAATACTGTCGAAAATACTGTCGAATCTGAAGAGATTGCGCCCCATCCGCAACCGCTGGATCGCACAGGATTGCCTGAACGACGCGGGCAGCCTGTGCCTTCGGGTCCGCTCGAGCCGGTCAGAGGCCCGGAGGGTCAGGACCGCTGAAACACGATGCTCGAGCCGGACCATTAATCTTTGACCTGACAGGCATTTTGCACATCAGAACGCCCCCCGAACTCCTACACTGAAATTGCAGCAATCGAGGTCCAAATTCCCGTCATGAACGCATCGCAGTCCTCCTCCACCTCTGATAGGGCCTCTGACAGGGCCTCCGAGCGCCTGATGCCAGCCGAGCGGCGTTTGGCGTTGCTCGAGGTTTTTCGGGAAATCACCCGCGAACTGTTCAGTCGCCTGAACACGCTCGACATCGCCGAAATCTTCCTGGAACGCTGCTCGGGAGCCTTGAATGCCGATCTGGTCAGCGTCTACCTGGGCCGTGACGAGTACGAGGTGGAGTTGCTGGTCGGCGTCAGTCAACCGCAAAGCGGTCTTGTGTCACCCGATCACAGCTTGGCCGAAACCGTGATGCGCACCGGTCAGGTGCTCGAGGAAGGTCCAAGTCCGGCCCGTCCTGGCGGGGCGCTCGCCATGCCATTGAACGTTTCGGTGGTTGGCACGCGACGCATTACCGGCGTGATCACCGCCGAGTACGTCACGCAGCAACCGGACCCGGCGGACCTCGAGACGCTGGCGTTGTTCGCTCCGTTGCTGGCGGCGGCACTTGAATTGGCGCACCGGCATCGCCGTGAACAGGATCGATTGCGTGATGAACGCCTGCGGGCCGAAGTCACCGAGGCTGTTTCGCGTCTGCGTCGCATCCCGGAACTTTCGCAGGCGGTGGCCGAGGTGATCACCGACATCCTCGGTTATCAGATGGTCGCCATCTTCAGCCTGGAAGCCAACGCCACGGTCCTCAAACTCGAGGCTTGGTCTGGTGCGTCCACGCCGCGCCCACAAGTGCCACTGTCTGGCACGCAAACCGGTGAGGCCGTGCAACGTGGCGAGGCCTGCATCCTTGACCTGACTGACCCGAGGTTCTTACAGACGGACATTCCGATCAATTCGATGATTTGCGTGCCACTGATCGGACGTGACGGTGTGCTCGGTTGTTTGAACGTCGCCACCGGCGGCAAGGATTTCCTGGACGTGAACGACCTCAAACGCCTGCAATCGATCATCAATCCGGTCGCGGTCGCCTTCGAGAACGCCCGACTGTACGAAACGCTCGAGCAACGCACCCAGGACCTCGAACGCCTGGGCCTCGAGGCGCAACGTGTGGCAATGCACGATCACCTGACAGGCCTACCGAACCGGCGGGCCTTCGATGCCAAAATGCATTTGCTCGAGCAGCAGGGCGCACGCTTTTGCCTGGTCGTGATCGATTTGGTTGGCTTCAAGAAAATCAACGATTCACTTGGGCATGTCAGCGGTGACATCGCCCTGATTCGCATTGCCGACATCCTGCGTGGCATTTTGGGCATCACTGGCATCTCGATCTGTAGCGAACCGGACCTGATCGTGACCACAGATCATGATGGTTGCGCCTTCCGTGTCGGCGGCGATGAATTCCATCTGCTGTTGCCATGCGACCGGATTCAGGCGATTGGGTTACTCGAGAAATTGATCGGAAAAGTTCATGCCCTCGAAATCGAAGGTGAGGCGGGTTCCTTGCCGGTTGGTTTGAACGTTGGTCTGGCCGAATACCCGCTCGAGGCGAGCACGCTGGATCAATTGCAATCCCTGACCGATGACCGGATGTACACCGCGAAACGCGCCAAGATTCCGATGCTCGAGTTGCCCACGAAATCGAACTGAAATCGAACTGAACTCAGATCGAACTGAATTCAAATCTGCGGCTTCTCGCCTCGAGCCACCTGTTGTTGCGGTGAATCTTCTGAAAGTTGCATCAGTTCAATCGCGTTGCCGTCCGGGTCGGTGATCCAAGCTTGCCAGTTGCGATCCAAACCCATGCTCGGGCCACGGTCTATCGTCACGCCTTTGCCACGCAAGGTTTCGACATCGTTGTGCAAATCGTCCGAACGCAAACACAGGTGCATGAAGCTGCCCTCTCGCGCAGGATCGGGTTTTGCACCACCGGGAAACAACTCGAGAAAACGGTCAGCACCGACATGCAAGTACACCAGCATCAACGATCCATCTTCATGGTTTAAACGAAACGCTTCGTGAATGCCCAGCAGCGCGTAAAACGCCAGTGAACGTTTCAAGTCATGGACGCGCAACGCGGTGTGGGCCAAATCAGTGATCATGCCTGAATCATAGCTCGAGATCGTACACTAAAATCATGATTCCGGTGCTGATGCTGCTGGCCAAACAATACGCCACCGTGATTGGTTCGATCACGGTTTACCTGTTGATCTCGAGGCTGGTCGGTTTGGAATTTTACCAAAGTGAATCCTTGATGATCCTGGTGTTCATCCTGACCGGCTTGGCCGTGGTTGGCGCGGTCCAAGGCGTGTACGTGCGCCCCTGGTGGTTGTACCTGATCGGTTCGTGCATCCTGGCCTTCGCCTGGTTGAGCATCTTGTTCCCGCTGATTGACCTGATCGTGCCTGGCACCAACGCACGAATGGGAGCGGGCGGTATCGTCTTTTTATTCCCGATGCTGGCGTTCATTTTTTCGTACCCGCTCGGTGGCGTGATGCAATGGTTGATGGGTTTGACGCAAAAACGCAGCGGTTCTTGATGATGTTGGTTTATCAACCGGACCGTGAGACGCAACTGCAAGCACTGCTCGAGGGTAAGGATTTGGAGTTGGTTGGCAAGGCGTACAACGGACGTGGGTTCACGTTTGCGACGGCCAAGAATTCGGACATCACCAGTGTCACGACCTCGGAGGAACAGGCGGTTTTCACCGTCAGCATTCACGACCTGATTGACCATGCCATGACCAGCAGCAAATGGCTCGAGAAAAACATTTATCGAACTCGAATCGGTGGTGACGGTTCGTTCTACATGCTGCTCGAGGCTGGACTGTACAAGTACATGTTCACCGAACGCAATTACACGACCGAATTGTTTGTCAGCCCAAATGTGCGTGATCTGCTCGAGGCGTATTTGACCAACGATCCTCGGGCCGTGAAACTCGAGGGGACGGACGAATTGCTGGCATTGCACGAAGCGGATTGGAAGGACCCGTATGGATAATAGTTTGATCGTCGGCATGGCGGGCGGTGGAGGCTCGGGCAAAACCTCGATTGCAAAAGCGATCCAGGAAACGCTCGAGTTTGAAACACTGTTGATTCACCTGGATGATTTTCAACTCGAGGATCAAAGTAACGGGCCGTTCAACACCTCGCCATCGAATGGCCTTCGGTATTTTGATTTCAGTCATCCCGAATCTGTGGACGTGATTCGCGTGCTCGAAGCGATCTCGAGCGCAACTGAAAAAGTCATTATCGTTGAAGGCACGTTCGGATTGCATTTTGCAGAAATTCGGGAGCACATGACTTACAAGATTTTTGTTGATGCCGACGATGACGTGCGGGTGCTGCGCAAAATCACGCGCAACCAAATCACCCGAGGGCAAAGCTTTGAAACCTCGATTCGCAATCACCTCGAGGGTGGACGGATTGGGCATCTCAAGTACATCGCGCCGAGCAGAACGTTTGCCGATTTGATCATCAATGGTGAAGCAAACGTGGATCAGAATTGCAGGTTGCTGACGGCGTTGATTCGTGGCCTGATGGGTTAAAATTTGCTCGAGCCTACAACAAAAAAGGCTCCCGAAATTCGAGAGCCTGTGATGCTAAAAGTCAAAATTCAAGAAGCAGAAATGCTTACGCGTCACCCTCGATTTTCGTTTTGATCGTCTCGAGGCCCTTGTCGAAATCTTTTTGTGGAAACCCGAGCGCGTTCATGGTTTCAGCAACCTTGTTGGCAATCGCGTTCGGCAAGCTGTAACTGAAGGTCAAATGGACCTGTGTTGTGCCATCGGTTTCTTTGAACTTCAGGCTGCCTTCGCTTTTGACCTGTTCAACTTCGTCCTGCTCGTGAACGCTGTGCCATTTGATCGAATCGTTGACAATGTTCTCGGTGGTCAGCGCGTCAAATTCGACTTTGGTGCGCAACGGCCCGAGCACAACCCAATGGCTTTTGTTCTCACCGGTGCGTTTGATTGATTCGACGCTGCCGATGAATTCGGCGAAGTTCTCGAAGTTCTGCCAGAACGTGTACACCTGCGAGATGGGTGCTTTGATGTCGATGGATTTATCAATAGTGATCATATGAACCTCCTGAGTGAGATGCCGACGGTAAAGGGCCTCGAGTGGCAGATGTGTGCTCGAGGTCCCTATGTGCCGTGTTGGGTTTACGCGGGCATCAAAACGGTATCGATGACGTGAATCACGCCGTTGCTGGCATCAATGTCGGCGGTAACGACGGTCGCGTCGTTTATTTTGACTCCGTGGCTGGCATCGATTTTGATTTCGCCACCCTGAACGGTTTTGGCGCTGGTCAGTTTCGCGGCGTCCGCTGCCATGACCTTGCCGGAGACGACATGGTAGGTCAGGATTTTGGTCAGGGTTGGAATGTCTTTGAGCAGTCCTTCAACCGTGCCTGCGGGCAGTTTGGCGAAGGCTTCGTCGGTTGGGGCGAAAACCGTGAATGGACCGGGGCCGGAAAGTGTTTCGCCCAATCCGGCGGCGGTGACGGCGGCAACGAGGGTTTTGAAGCTTCCGGCGGCAACTGCAACTTCGACAATGTTTGGCATGCGTGACCTCAGACTCGAGCGCGTGGCCCGAGCAGTGTTTTGAATGAACTGATTGTCGGGGTCGGCGAATGATTTCGCCGCAACCTGTGATCCGCGCCAGTCGCAGAACAACCGTAGTTTAAGTAGTATTTTTGTTTTCGAGTGTTGGTGCAATCGAGCGGCACACAATTCAATTGTGATCAATGCCTAACGTCAGTCACGAATCTTTCGGCACTCCAGGCAGGTACGGACGCAAAATCACCAGCGCGATCCCAATCACTAAAATTAAGCCGCCGGACACGCCGAGTTCAATCATCGCCTGCGAAAACCGTTGCGGCTCGAGCATGCCTTTGGCCTCCTCAACACCGATGCTCGCACCAACTGCCAGGATGCGACGGCTGGCGCTGATGCCTCCGATCACCAAAAACGGAATCAGGCTTTCGGCCACGTTCGGTTGACCGTGACCACGAATAAAACCGATCACGGTGCGCAGCAACTCGAGCACGATCAAGGCCAACAGCACATCGTTGATCAAGGTGATGCTCGCCTCGAGGAACCCCTCTTTTAATTTGCTAACGAAGGCGAACATTGAGTAACCGATGATGGCGAGTGCCGCTGCAACGAGCACGTAACCGGCGATCAGGTACGCGAGTTGATCGAAGCGTTCAAGCAGTCGGGCGGGAATCTGCTTGGCGTCAAGCCCAGGGCTTTGTTCAGAATTCTTCAAGGTCTTTGGAATCTACACCAGGACCATCTCGGGCATTCGTACTGTGAGGCGCAGTGCCATGGTGTGCAACGCTACAGGTGTTCAAGTGTAGGGAAAGACAATCCCTGGTCCGCTCACCACCGGGCCATGACCGCAGCAGACCAGATCCACCTCGAGTTTCGCCTGTTTGCGCACTGCTGCAATCCCTGTCTCGAGGTTCCAAGTAAATGGTCCAGCGCCAAAACTCAATTTGTCTTTTTCGGATCGCATCGAATCACCAGCGAACAAGATTTTAGTGCTGCGCGAGTAAAACGAAACGTGACCCGGCGTGTGACCCGGTGTGTTGATCACACGCAACCCGCCGAGCACCGGAATGTCCTGATCATCCTCGAGGATCACATCGGCGGTCTGTGCTGGAATACGTGGCACCATCAATCCGAGCATCAGACGAATGACTGGATTGTTGACTGGCCTGCCTGCCAACCCCTGCGCCATCATGCTCGCCTCGTGCGCACTGGCCTGCAAGCTCGAGCCGCTCACCTGTTTAAGTTCCGCCGCCCCGCCCGTGTGGTCCGGGTCCGAATGCGTGAACAAAATGCGTTTGAGATCCTGCGGTTTGTGTCCGAGTTTCGCAATCGCCTCGAGCGCCAACTTCGGCCCGGACTTGGCGAGGCCCGCATCGATCAGGGTCAGGCCGGTGGCTGCAACGATCAAGTACAGGTTCACGAAAGAATTCGGGATTTGATACACGCCATTGGCAACCTCGAGCATGAACCACCTTATCTGTTTTGCCCGGTCCGCGCCTACAAATCGAGTGCTCGCTGTGAAAAAAGAACGGCTGTGAGCGAGTTCTTGGCCTACACTCGAGGGATGAAGTGGCTCGAACAGACCCTCGCAAATCAGGTTTCGGTGATCGCGCACTTACACAGTAATTCAAGCAGCCAATCAGACAGTACAGATCTGGCCTTGGTGTGCAGCGATCTCGAGTTGATCGCCTGGAACGGTCAGACTGAACAGCGTTTACTTTTGCGCGAGGTGAAAAAGTGTTCTCGAGAGGGTTTGGATTTGCTGGTCTTTGCTGCCAGCGGCGAAGCCTTGCGTTTACCGATCTTGAGCGCCCCTCGAGCCGAGATCGATGCGTTTTTTGCGGCACTCAAACCGGCGATTGCTCGAGCCAGGGTTGCTCCGCCAGTCGCGCCAAAATCGGTTGAACCTGCACCGATTGTATCATCGGAATTCAAACTCGAGTTGAGTCCTGAACCAGTCCAAGTTTCACAAGTGGTCTCGCAAGTGAAAACCGTTGTGCTCGAGCCCGAAAAGGAAATGAGTTTCGATCTCGGACCGTTGATGGCCCCAGCAGACACGCCAGCAACTCCTGCGCCGAGAATCATTGCGGAGCCAGCGCCTCAAGCTGAAATGGTCTTTGATCTCGGGCCGTTGATCACGCCCGTTAGCGCACCAAAACCTGCGCCAGCACCTCAACCCAAAATCGAATCGGCACCCGTTCTCGAGCCTAAAACAGAGGCAAAGATTGAACCTGTCGTCGAACCTGAGATCAAACCAGTTTTTGCCGAAGAAGCCGTTCAAGCCTGGCCGGAAGTCTTCGCCGAAAACATCGAACCCGCACCGCCAGTCAAACCTGCTGCCATGCAAATCACAAGCACCACAAAGCAAACCGTTCAACCCATGGCCGAGATCCGTCAACCGCCCGCCAGTGAACAGCCACAACCCATGCCAGAACGCTCGAGCCCGCAGCACTCGCAACAACCCGTTCACACTCCGACAGCAAGCTCAAGCCCGAGTCCTATGGTCGGGGCTGAAGTCGTCACACCGGTCGGACGTGATCAGACCATGATCGAAAGCAAAAAGCCCGAGATGTTCGACCCTCTCATTGACGCGCCCAAACCAAAACGCGAACTGCCGCCTCGAGTTCTTGCCCAAGATTTCGGCAACGGATTGTTCATGCACGAGAACGGTTTCAAATACCAACTCGCCACCGTCGGCGAACGCTTCCTGGCGATGCTGGTCGATGGCGTGCTGCTCGGCATTCTGAATCGCGTGATTGATGCTTTCGCCTACGGTGGCATTCGTGGCAAACTGGCACGCCTGCAAGAACTGCCACTCTTGGAAGCAACCACCAGCGACCTGACCAAAAGCGCAGCCATAATGCTCGAGCTTGAAACCCTCAAACGCGGCTTGCCGGGCGAACTCTTGCAGGCGGCGCTCGCCAGTTTCGTTTTCAATCTGCTGGCTGCCTGGTTGTACTATGCCTTCTTTGAGGCGAGCGAAAAGCAGGGCACACCCGGCAAGAACCTGATGAAAATTGGTGTCACCGATTTGAGCATCGCACGGATCAATTTCATGCAGGCATCGCGCCGTTTCGCTTGGCGCTTCGGACCGTTCCTGGCGACGATCACGATTGCCTTCGTTGCGTTGGCTCCGAAAATGTTTTCAGGCACGAGCGATATGGTTTCGGCGGGCATCACCTTTAGCATTTGGATGCTCGTTTCGATCTTGGCTTTCCTGGCTGGCCTGCTGACCGCTGGTTTCACCAAGCGTCGTCAGGCGGTGCATGATTTGCTGGCACAAACGCTGGTTGTCAAAGCCTGAACCAGACTCGAGACGAACAATCTCAAGGCCGCGTAAGATGATTCATGACTTGGAACGATTACCTCGAGAGCAACACATCACGATTCTTGAATGAACTCAAAGAGTTCTTGCGCATCCCCAGCATCTCTGCATTGCCCGAAAACGCGCCGGACGTGCGTCGCGCTGCCGAATGGGTTCAGACTCGGCTCGAGGCTGCCGGTCTTGAGCACATCGAACTGCTCGAGACGGGTGGGCATCCGGTCGTGTATGCCGATTGGTTGCACGCGCCGGGCAAACCAACATATTTGATTTATGGGCATTTCGATGTGCAACCGGTGGACCCCATCGAACTTTGGACCAGCCCGCCATTCGAACCAACCGAGCGTGATGGACGCCTGTACGCTCGAGGTGCGAGCGATGACAAGGGCAACATGCTCGCGCCGATTCAAGCGATTGAGGCGTTGCTGAAAACCACGGGCACGCTGCCGGTGAATTTGAAATTCTTTCTCGAGGGTCAAGAAGAAATTGGTAGCCCACAAATCCCAGTCTGGTTGGCCGCGAACAAAGAACGTTTCGCCTGCGACCTGGTGCTGAATGCCGACAGCGGACAAGTCGCCGTCGATCAACCCGGATTGCTCTTGTCCACCAAGGGCCTGTGCGAACTCGAGGTGAGTCTGTTCGGCGCGAACAGCGATTTGCATTCAGGCATGTACGGTGGTGTGGTGCAAAATCCATTGCACGCGATCTCGAGTTTGATCGCCTCGATGCACGACACGAACGGGCGCGTGACCGTCAAAGGGTTTTATGATGACGTGACCGAAATGACGCCCGCCGAACGCGAAGCCATGGCCGCGATTCCGTTCGACGAAAACAAACTCAAACAAGAACTCGGGCTCGAGGTTTTTCCTGGCGAAACCGAGTACAGCGTCCGTGAACGCCAAGCGGCACGGCCCACACTCGAAGTCAATGGCTTGTGGGGCGGCTTTCAAGGTGCGGGCGTCAAAACCGTGATCCCGAACGAGGCGCACGCAAAATTCACTTGCCGTTTGGTGGCGAATCAAAACCCTGCAAAAATCCTCGAGCTTGTGAAGGCTCACATCGAAACGCACACACCAGCCGGAGTTCGTGCCAGCGTGCGCCTCGGTGAATCGATGGCCGATGCGTACCTGATGCCATCGGATCACCCGGCGAACCAAATCGCCAGCGAAGTGCTCGAGGGGATGTATGGCAAGCAGCCCTGGCCGGTTCGGGTTGGCGGCACGATTCCGGTGCTGGCACTCTTCAAGAATTTATTGGGAGTCGAAACGCTCGGATGGGGATTTGGCCTGAACGACGAACGCTTCCACGCACCGGACGAATTTTTTCGCATCAGCAGTTTTGAACGATCAAAGGTCGCGTACTGCAAACTGCTCGAACGATTGGGGCAGTAAAAGAGGATCGCAGAAGCGGATCGAAAAAGCTCGAGGCTTGGCTTACCTTGCGGCACGTTTCGCTTGCCTGAGAATCAACTTCGCCACGGCCTGCGCCGCACTGTCTTGCGCGTTCAACCAAGCCTCAATCAACGGCATGTCATCCGGCTTTGCGGTCACACGCACGGTTTTATTCAACAGGCCCAAGGGTTTGCGACCCGCACCATCACGCACACCACCACGAGAAGCACTCTTCGGGTGGCGTTCAAGCTGTTCTTGCAACTCGAGCCAAAATTTAGTCCGACCACCAAAAGCTTGCGCGATCCGTTCGGCCAGGGCTTGCGTGATCGGCAACTGACCGGCCAGTAACGCCTCGAGTTCCGTGATGTTCAAACGCAGTTTTCGAGCAGCAACCGCGTGTGAAATCTCAAGCTCTTCCAGGTCACGTTGAAGGATGCGTCCGGGCGGGCTGGGTTCGGCGGGTGTGTTCTGGTTCATGATGCGGTACTTGGTCATGGGAACCTCGTTGGGACTTGGGATGAAATAACTTCCTGATTTCTAAACCAAATACGTGCATTGCGGCGAGGATTCTCGAGACTCAATAGAAGTTGTTTCATCCTGGAAGCTTAGTGGTAATCCTCAATGTTCAGGAGCAAAATCAGGTTGCCTTCTGCGTCGGTTTCGATGCTGTAAATCAAACGAAATTGCTTGTTCAAACGCAAGCTGTACTCGCCAGAACGTTTTCCTGAAAGCCGTTCGGGACGCAGGCCGGGACGGTCGTACAATTCGCGTTCATCTTGAATTACCGTGATCACTGCAATGGCGTCCAAGAATGCGAAGTACACCCCTTCAGGAAGTTTACGTGCCCCTTTGCCTTCAAGGTAAAGCGCCTCGAGTTTCCTGTTGGCGAAGGCGAAACGCATTGCGATCAGTGTAGCAAAAGTTTTGAATTTTGCAAACACAAATCAAAAAGGGCAATCAACAGAACCCTCGAGCCATTGCAGGTCATTGTCCCAAGCATCAGTTTGCAACAAAAAGCTCGAGCCTTGAGACTGGATCACTTGCCGAACTTGACGTACTCCACTTCGATCACAAAACCACCGGGCGAATCGAAGTAGAACGTCCAACGTCCCTGCTGATTCCGGGTCGGTGCGGGCACGTCAAAACCATCGTCTTTCAAACGCTGATTGATCTCGTTGACTGCCGCTTCGGATTCCTGGATAAAACCAATGTGGAAACCCTCGGGGTACGAAACGTCTTTGCCTTTGAACATGATCAGGATCAGACCAGCCTCGTCTGACATGAACGCCATGTTTGCGTTGCCCGGCGCGAGCGTGCGCAAACCAAAGTATTTCTCGAGGAACGCGGCGGTGGCGGGAACGTCGGTGACGATCAAGTTCAGGTGATTGAGTTTCATGTAACCTGACCATACTCGAGAAACCCAGATGGATTTAGGTCTCTGAGTCACAGCCTCGAGTGCAATGGAAACCTTACAGCCGCAAATCACGTACTTGGATCGGAGGAACCATGAGCCTGGCAGATGAATTGCAAAAACTCGAGCAACTGCGGCAAGCCGGAACGCTCAGCACAACTGAATTTACGCAAGCGAAAGCGGCCCTGTTGAACACGGCAAGCTCAATCCCGGATTCGGGCAAGCTCGAGCAATTGACCAAAGAAGCTGAACTGGCACGAATAGATCGGGAATGGGAGTTGGAAAAACAGGGTTTCAATGTCTTGAGTAGGTACGGCATTCAGCAACGTCCAACCAAGGCCGGTGGAATCGGCAGCGCTCTGTTCGGTGGCGCGTTCGGTGCTTTTTGGACGTACATGGTGTCGTCCATGCCTTCAGGTGGCTCCGATTTCACGCCGTTCAGTGCGATGCGATTTGCGTTCCCGATTTTCGGTGTGATCTTCACGCTGTATGCGATCTGGACGGGAATCAGCATGTATTTCAAAGCCCAAGGGTACGAACTGGCAGAACAGGCATACCTCGAGCGACGGGCCAAAGTTCAGAACCGGTAAACCAACTGGCTCGAGGGTTCAAATCCATGTTTCAAATTCGATCACCTGTCCGTAAGTGACCGCTCGGGTTCCGGTGTGGAATTTGTGATCTTGCAAATGGACTCGCAGATCAGTTGATACGGGTTTGGCTGATACGATGGCGTGACACAAATTCAAACTGCTCGAGACACTTTATACTGATCCATGATTCGCGCTGTCCTGTTCGACTTCGATGGCACACTCGCCCGGTTTTCTGGCGACCGTGATCTTCTTTCTCGAGACTTGCTGGTCGATTTGGGTTTGAGCAATGTGCCCAGTAATTTTCTCGAGGTTTTCAGATCGCACGAGTACGTGCCAGGTCCAGTCACGCTCGCGTCGGCTTGGCAGGCGACACTTGCGGAATTGCAACTCGAGACGAAAGCCAACTTGGATGATGTTGCGATCAAATTCATCGCAAGTTACGCCGCGCAGATCAAACCTCTTCCCGATGCGCTCGAGACACTGCGGTACTTCGCGCATTTGCCGAAAGCGATTTTGACGAACGGCCCGAGTGACATTCAACGCGCCGCGATTCGCGCTTCTGGGTTCGAGGATTTCTTTGAAACGATTCTGGTGTCCGGTGATGCCGATGTGGGTTTTGCCAAGCCACACCCGAGAATGTTTGAACTCGCATGTGCGCGTCTCGAGGTTACGCCAGTTGATACGTTGATGATCGGGGACAATTTGAAATTGGATGTTCAAGCGGCGATGGCCGTTGGTTTGCAGGCGATCCACAAATCAGAATCCTGAATCTTCGAGCCTGATTTTGATTTGAAACCCGAATGATTTCAAACAATTCAGTGCGCCCCAGGCCATGGTCCGGGTGGTTTTTCAGGCATCACTTCGTCCTTGATTTCGGTGTTGTAAATCTTGAAACCCCGAGCCTGGTAATTTCGCAACGCCGCCGGACCGTCCAACGAACAGGTGTTGAGGTGAATGCGTTTCGCGCCCGAATCCCAGGCTTGCTCGAGGCATTCGGTCAGCAGGATTGCGCCCCAACCGTGGCCGGTGAATTGTGGCAGCAATCCGAAATACTTGATTTCGATGTCGTCATCGTGACGCTCGAGGTTGAAGTACCCGACTGGCGTGCCTTGAAGGTACGCCACGAACAGGCGCAGTTCGGGTCGGTCGCACCAGTTGCGCCATTGTTCAAGCGTCCAGTCCAGGCGGTCGGTCCAGTGCCAGTCGCCACCGACGGCGGTGTACCAGAAGCGTTGGAATTCTGGTGCTGGGATTTTCGCCTCGATGATCTGAAAATCTTGCACTTGGAAATCTGGTTTACTTGGATGCGGTTTTGGTACGAATTCGTTGCGGGAATTCATCTCGAGGTGCCAGACCGTGTACTGCATGGCTCGAGTGTACGTGATCGGGACAGAACGCCTCAAGCGGAAGAAGCGACGGTGATGGCTCGAGGGGTCACGGCTTGAGGTTGCGTTCATACCTGGATCGGATTGCAGTGTCGGACACACGGCGATTTCATTTTTTCGTGCAAAGTTGTCGTATGAAAAAGTTTTTGCTGGCCGGAGCCTTGAGCCTGATGACCTTGTGTTTCACGGCGTTGGCGCAAAGCTTGCCGATATTGCGTGAACAGGGTGGCCTGACCGCCTCGGCTCGAGTTGAGGGCACGCAGTTGAAGGTGCGCGTTTTGGACAATGGCTCGATGTACTCCGGGATTGTGCATTCGTATTTCGTGCGCAAAGATTTTGCCTTCATGTATTTTCAATACCCAAGCGAGGGTGAGCCGGGTCAGTACAGCCTCGAGATGCCCGCGATGGAAGCTGGTTCGTATGAGTTGATCCTCGAGATCACCGGTGGAAATGGTCACGAGCATGAAAATCCGCGTTTCGTGCAGGTCTTCGGCATGGATGTCAAAGGTGTTGCGTCGGACGGTGCGCCAAACAGTACCCTCGAGAAGGTGCGGCAACTCGAGTTGCAGGCGACGACACCAGTTTTGAAACCGGCTGGTCAGGTTTCAAGCTTTGATCTGACGACCTTGCTCGGTGGCAAACCCGTCGCTTGGAATCCTTACGAGACGCATCAGTTCGCCATCAAAACCGATTGGTCGTACTTTAAGCATGACCATCCCGACACGGATGAACTCGGTGTTGGATCGGTGCGCAGCAAGTTCAAATTTCCAACTTCTGGCGAGTACGTGATTTTTCAATTCCTCGAGACTGGCGTGCAAGTTGCGGGCGAGAAGTTGCGTCCAACCTTGCGTTTGCCGGGCGTGTTGCGCATTCCGTAAATCTCGAGCCTGTCCAGTTCGGGGCAACCCTGCCGTGACCGGACAAAATTGCAATCTGCACTGAACTTCAATTGAAGTGTGCGCAATCCTTTTTGCGCAGGTCCATCCGTACAATCGCGCATGGTTCAATCCGTGCCCGCTCGAGCTTTGGGGCTGGTTTTCGTCACGCCGTTGCGGTTTGTGCTGCTGACCTCCTGGTTGAGCATTTTCGTGCTGTGCATGACGCAACTGTTCGTGCCGCAACTCGTCGAGGCGTATGGCCTGTACTCGTTCGTGATCGGCATGGTGCTGCTGGGTTTGCCGCATGGGGCGCTCGATCATTTGGTGCCGTTTCGGGTCGGTTGGACGTGGGCTGGCCGACCGTTCGGTTTGGGCGTGTACCTGCTGGCTTACGTCACGTTGGCCGGAGCGTACTTTGCGTTGTGGCTGGTCGCGCCGACGCTGGCGTTCTTCGGGTTTCTGATCGCTACGGTTTTGCATTGGGGTCAGGGCGATGTGCGCTTTCTTGAGATTTTCTTGGGCCGTCGCCGTCATCATTGTTTGGCGACAGCCGTCAGCGTTCTGTTGCGCGGTTCACTGCCGATTGTCGTGCCGGTACTCGCCTTTCCCGCGACTGCCGAAAGCCTCTACCAGCACGCCG
>JAYURE010000205.1:0-2035 GCA_043756345.1 Deinococcales bacterium
CCGTCGCCGAAACCGCCGAACGCCTCGCCGCCATGAAACACGTCAGCGAGTGTTACAGCGTTACCGGCGAATGGGACATCGTGGTTGTCCTACGCTTCCCGCAGTTTGAGGATTTGGACGAGATCGTGACCCAAGGCTTGCGCCAGGTTCCCGGCATCGAACGCACCAGCACGATGCTGGCGTTCAAGGCGCTGTCAAAAGATTTGCTCGACAAGGGTTTCGGCATCGGCAGCGAATAAATCCTCATGGCTGACCTTGAGATACTGCGGCCCAAAACACCGATACCGGACAAACCACGCGGCTTCATGACGCTCGAGAATTACTCGAGCCTGAAACGCTACTGGGATTTCCTGAGCGGCTTTGATCGGGCCGGACTCAAGGTGGTCGTACCGCATCGTTCACCGGAGGACCACTGTCGTAGAACGATCAAAGGCGTGCGGCGCGAGAATGCGGGTGGGATTCTGGATGTCTTTGCGCTGCTTTCGGCAATGAACGATGACGACGACACCGTATTGGTGAGTTTCAACCTTGGACCTGAGACACAGGCCGCCGTGATCGAACTGCTGGCCGGGAATCCAAAAGGCATCCAAACAATCCTCAGCACGCATTACACACTCGAGTTTGACCTGCAACTCGCCTTCACCAGCGAACGGTCACTGGTTTTGAAAGCCGATACCAAGTACGTGCCGAAACTCGAGCCGATTCTGCCCAAAGAATGGCCTTTGCGGGCCAATCGTTTTGGCCGCGACGAGTACAAAATGCTGCTCGAACGCGCATCGGGCGCACTCTCGAGGATTCCACGGCCTTAAGTCAAGCTCATCTTTCTGCGTGACTGGGCATAATTCAGCAATCTGTGAGAGATGAAGCTGTAAACTAGACAGTGTGAACCCGTTTCGGCTTGTGCGCCGTAAAAAACCCAACACTGAATACGAGATGCTCGAAGTCATCTCCAACACCGCGCACATTCACATCGAACGTGGCATCTGGCGATCCCAACCGGTCCTGGTTAAACGCCTGCTCGAGATGGCCCGCAAAGTTCCCGAAATCGTCGAACGTTTCGAACGTGAAGGTGATGTCCTCGAGCGACTGACCCATCCAAACATCGGAGGGTTTATTCACCGCGAACCGGGGGTCCTCTACCGCGAGTACATCGAGGGTCGCACGCTGTACTACCACCTCGAGCAAGGCCCGTTGATGCCGCGCCGCGCCCTGCGGGTGATCCGGGGCGTTCTTGCAGCCATCGCCCACGCGCACAGCAAAGACATCATTCATTTGGATTTGAAGCCCGCGAATATTTTGCTCGAGCCAGATGATCGGGTGCGGGTGATCGATTTTGGTTGCGCCAAAGATTTAACGCTCGAGGCGATCACGCACCACGAAGCCCGATTGGGCACGCCGCATTACATGGCCCCGGAACAATTTAAGGGCGTTCGTGATGATCCCCGATCTGACCTGTACTCGATTGGGGCGGTCTTGTACGAACTCTCTATTGGCAAACCACCATTCGCACCCGATCCATTCGCTTGGCTGGCCGGTCGTGGCAAGATGCCGGAGGCTTGGCCGAAAGACAATAAGGTCGCCGAGTTCATCCGCATGGCCCTCGACCGCGATCCGAACAACCGTTATCACAACGCTCACGAGATGCTGACTGCACTCGAGGCGCTCGAGGATTACGCACCGGCAAGCTGAGCAACCAACTCGAGCCGGGCAACGATTCGTCCAGGTTTGAGGATCGTGCCGGGCATGGTCACGCTGTTCGCACCGAGCTTGCAATCATCACCGATGACAGCGCCAAACTTCTCGACGTTCGTCAAGATGAATTCGCCCATCCAGCGGGCGTGAATCGATTTGTCCTCGCGTTCGTTGAAATGCACGGCGGTCACAGCCCCAGCCTCGAGATTGACCCGCGAACCGATCAGTGAATGCCCAACGTAATTCAAATGCGCGATGCTCGAGTTCGAAAAGACAAAACTCGATTTGACCTCGCACATCGGACCGATCCTCGAGTTGGCACCAAGAAAAATACCTTCTCGAA
>JAYURE010000206.1:0-5517 GCA_043756345.1 Deinococcales bacterium
GCGGGCAGCATGGCCATCAAAGAGGCGATTCAAAAAGGCTCACCGGCCATCCTCGAGCCAGTCATGCGCGTCGAAGTGACCACACCAGTCAATTTCATGGGTGACATCGTCGGCGACCTGAACTCCCGTCGCGGCCAGATTCAAGGCATGGATGATCGCGGTAACGCACGCATCATCAAAGCGCACGTGCCACTTTCGGAAATGTTCGGCTACGCGACCGACATGCGCAGCATGACCCAAGGACGCGCCAGTTACAGCATGTTCTTTGATCATTACAGCGAAGTGCCAAAGAACATCATGGACACACTGATGAAAGCCAACAAAGGCTGAAGTAGAAGTTAGAACTCGAGGGTCGGGGCGTGAAAGCGTCCCGGCTTTTTTGTTGCGGCTCGAGGGGCATCAACGATGTAATCAATAGCTGATTTGATATGACTCAAACACGTTATGGACGCGAGATTGCCAGAAAGTCTCGAGTAGCACACAGAATCGTATACACTGAGAACACTATTAAGGAGCGTGTTTATGGCTGAATCCAATACTGCAAAAATGAAGGTACGAAAACCAAAAGTCAAAGCTTCGGCGGAGTCGGCTACTACTCCCAAAAAGGCTGCCCCAAGAAGGAAGGCTCGCAAGTCGAAAGCCAAGGTATTGGTTGACTCAGCATCAGCGAAGAGAACGCCTTGGGCTTTTCCAAAGAATACGCTTGAAGATGCTCTTGTCGTTGCAAAAGAGATTGAAGAAAAAAATGCAGGAAACCCGTTACCGGCACAAGATCTTGCGGTGGCGGTTGGATTTCGTCAGGCCAGTGATTGGCGATTCTTAGACTTACTTCGGTCTGCAAATTTGTATGGTTTGGTCACAGGCACGGGGCAAGGCGCTTCAATCCATCTTGCCAAAATTGGGCAGGATGTAGTGGCCCCAAGCTCACCGCATCAAAGATCTGAAGCACTACTCGAAGCATTCCGTAATGTTAAGGATTTCCAGGCAGTGGAGGGATTCTATGGCGGTAAGCGGATACCGGAAGATGAGTTTTTTCGAAACACCCTTACGCGAGAGTTTGATATTCCGCGTGATCGTGTTGAACAGTTTGCAAAGGTTTTCTTAGAGAATCTTCGCTATTTAAGGGCTTTTTCCGCAGTTCCGGCCTCAACAGAAGCTGCGCCCGATGGTGTTGAGGCTGTGGCGCTCGGTAAGCCAGCGGAGAAAGTAGTTCCAAGCTCTGTTGTTTCAAAGGAACCACGGGGGCGCGAGTTTCTTGACACGTGCTTTGTGATGATGCCTTTTGGACCATACTTCGATAGTTATTATCAAAAAATTTATGTTCCTGCTATTAAGGATGCGGGGTTTGAGCCTGTGAGAGCAGATGAATTGTTTACTACTGGTAGTGTCGTTGAACAGATTTGGGAGCAGATTGAGAAATCGAAATTGTTACTTGCAGATTTGTCGGGCAAAAACCCAAATGTTTTCTACGAACTGGGTTTAGCGCACGCGGCGCGAAAACCAGTAGTTTTTACATCAGGACAGCTTGAAGATGTTCCATTTGACCTTCGGCATCTTCGTGTAATCATCTACGACGTTCGTGAGCCTGAGTGGGCTCCAAAGCTTCGAGCAAGCATTACTGACTATCTTCGAAATGCTACGAAGGAACCTGAGAAGTCTATCCCTCATCCTTTTAGGAAAATAGTCGAAGATGCCGAGAGTGCACCAAGTCGCCCGAGTAGACGCACCTGACACTTTACGTCATCTCGAGGGTTGCATTTTTTTCATCTCGAGGAATGCCGCCACCGGAACCGCAAACCGTTCTGAAAACGCGAACGCCAACCGTTTGCTGATCCCCCGCTCGCCACGAAGAATCTTTGAGAGCGTGCTCTGATCCACGATGCCTGAAAGGTCCGATTGCCTCAACTGGTGCTGCTCGAGCAAGAACGCCAGCAACTCGTGCGGGGCCGAACTGGGGAGCGGTTCGTGCTCGTCCTCCCAGGCTTGAATCCGGGCGGCGAGCAGTCTGAACAGGTTGATGTACGTTGGATCGTTCGGGCTGCTCATCCGGTCGCTGATCTCGTTCAGGAGCGCGTCTGCGGCCTTGTACTCGGCGGGTGTGGTGATCGGCTCGAGGTACCCTCCTGCGATGGTGTTGAATGCCTCCCAACGCTCGAGGATGGCTTTTGTGCTGGCTAGTTTTGAATTCATTGCGGTCATGGTTGCCTCAGCGATTGTTCCAATCGTCGTATTCCGGGTGCGTGAAGACGTGACGGATTTTGGTGAATTGCCCTTCGTAATCGATCAGGGTGATGATTCGGTATTTGTTGCCACCGACGTTGAAGACGGTAAATGGGTTGACGAAATCGGCACTCGCAAAAATGGCGCGTAATTCTGCAAAGTTCGTCGGTGAGGATTTGCGCAAGAGGTTGTACCAGCGGCTCAATGGCTCGAGTGCTTCGGGATCGTGGTTTTCGAGGAAGGCGCGAATGGTTTTCTTGCTGACCACGTTCACGCAAGCAGAATAGGGCGAAATGCCCTAAAAGTCAATCTCGAAGGCAACGGAATGGTCGCCATCCTTATTGGACGAACTCATAAATGATGTATATGATGTATACATGGCCATGATCCGCAAACAGTTGTACATCGACCCTCACCAAGACGCGGCCCTCAAACGCAAAGCCCGAGAACTTGGCCTGAGCGAAGCCGAATTGGTGCGTCGCGCCCTCGATGCCGTCCTGACCGAAACCACCCAAGCCATGCCCGCACGCCCATCGGTGTTGCAAGCACTGCTCGAGGATGCCCAAGCTTTGTCCATCACGCATCCCGCGCCGACAGGCTACGTCTTCAAACGCGACGATGCCTACGACGACGAATCCCGACTCGAGCGTTGGGGCAACTGATTGTGCGTTACCTGATCGACACTAACATCCTGATCCACCCGCTCGACGCTCGAGACCCGATCAAACAACAACGCGCCATTCAAACCTTGTTGCAACTCGACGGTCGTGGCGATGCTGCACTTGCCGCTCAAGTCCTGGCTGAGTACGCGAACGTCTCCCTGAAAAAATTTGGGTTGCCTGCGAACAACGTCTATCAGCACATCCAAGGGTACGAAACGAGCTTCACCATTTACCCGCTCACGCCAGCCGTGGTACTCGAGGCGGTGCGTGGCGTGCGCGATCATCACCTGGAGTATTACGACGCGCAAATCTGGGCGGTGGCGAAACTCAATCAAGTGCCAGTGATTCTCTCAGAGGATTTCAATTCTGGTGGCACTTTAGAGGGAGTACATTTTTTGAATCCGTTTGATGCGGGTTTCAATCCGATAAACCTTTGATGGTTCACGGCGGCTCGAGGATTTCAGGGATTTCCACGATGCACACTCGAGGGTTGCATTCATTTCGTCCGTAGGAAGGCCGCAACCGGAACCCCAAACCGTTCTGAAAACGCGAACGCCAACCGCTTGCTGATCCCCCTCGCCACGAAGAACCTTGGAAAGTGTGCTCTGATCCTTGCCCTCGAGTCAATGCAATGATATTGTTGTATTGTGATCCCAGCGTTCACCAGCCTCGGCACACTTCCACCCGGCGAACATCCGATCACTTGGACGGAACTGCTCGAGGGCTTCGGGCAGACACCACATCGCGCCATGCTTTTGGGTGGCTTGCGGGCCGGACTCGAGCCTTTGCGTCTCGCCGGATCGCATCGCGTTTGGTTGGATGGCAGCTTCATCACGAACAAGGAAAAACCTGGCGATATTGACGTGGCTTACGACGATGCCCGCCTCGATTGGGAGTTGCTGCAACGCCTCGAACCGACCCTTTTGGATTTGGCGAATGCTCGAGCCGCTCAGAAACGCAAATTCAACTGCGAATTCTTTGCGGTTTCCTGGGCTGCCGAACCGGAAGGCACAAGTTTTCTCGATTTCTTTCAACGTGACCGCAACGGCCAGCCGAAAGGCATTCTCGTGCTTGAACTCGACTTGCTCGAGTCTGGAGGCAGCAGATGATTCAGAACGAATTGCAATACAAGGTCAGCAGGACCGCCGCCGAAAATTTCGCTCGAGCACTCGAAAGAATCAACAGCGAACACGCGCCGAAAATGCACCCGATTCAACTCAAAGCGCAACGCGACGCGATTCACAGCGAACTCGAGATTTTACGGGCGGACCTGACAGAGTACGAAACCTTGCGCGACAGCGGGCAGGTGACGTTCGATCTCGAGCAAATCCTCGAGTTACCAGCGGCGCTCGTGCGAACCCGAATCGCTGCCGGTTGGACACAGAAGGACTTGGCAGACGCGCTTGGGTTGAAAGTGCAACAGGTTCAACGCTACGAGGCAACAGAGTATGCCGCCGCCAGCCTCGAGCGGGTCATGCGTGTGGCTCGGGTGCTGGCTGGGGAACGGATCGAACGGGTGGTTCAGGGTCGAGGTGTCACACGACCATTGAAGCCGGTGAAACGGGCAACTCGAGCGAAGGCATGAGCCAGTTCTCTCTGACTGAATCGGACGGATCATTTCATCTCGAGGATTGCCATCACCGGAACCCCAAACCGTTCACGCTCAAATCGGTGGATGAACGCCAGCCGCAGCCAGAGCCCGACGCAGGTTCACCAGGCCAGAACGGTTCAACTCGAGCCGCATGATGCTCGCCCGACCGGTTGCTGTCAGCCCAATCATCAATGTGGTGTCGGCACTCCAGACGAAATGTGCGGTCCATGCCTCGAGCCTCGGGTGGTACAACCTGACCCGGATTCCTGTGACCGGATCGATGGCCTTGAGTGCCGTGTACTTGCGGTTATTGCAGCCTTGGCAGGACATCGCCAGGTTCTCGAGGTCATCTGTGCCGCCCGCTGATCGTGGCGTGATGTGCTCCACAGAAAAATCATTGGCAGTATTCGCAGCATCCTCGAGCCCGTTTAAAAACGTGTGCGCGAATTTCGCTGGGGGTCATGCCGCTGTCGAGATGGGTTTCAAACCGAGTTCGTCACGCAAGGTGTGAATGCTCTGTCCGCGCAGCTTGGCGAGTTCAACCAGGGCCGCTGTTCGTTCGGCATTCAAGTCTTCAACCCGATCAGAACAGGCGATCAGTTCGGCTTGCTCGAGATCACTGACGCGCTCTTGTTCCCGCAAACCGATCAAGTGCCGGTATCGGGTCCAGAATGCCTCGAGGAAACCTTCGCTGATGGTTTGCATCAACGTGGTTTCTTCGTGGTTTAACCGTGCTGGCATGACTCGAGCTTGCAAGTCTTTGAGGATCAGTTGTTCCAGGGTCAAGCCGTGGCTGGCGGCTTCGTTGCGAAGTTGCCGTTCCAATTCTGGGTTCAGGTCCAGCTTGAGGGTCATGGTCGCATTGTAGTCCGTGTTGAGCAATCTCACCAGTGCAGACTCGAGGTTTGCATTCATTTCGTCCGTAGGAATGCCGTCACCGGAACCCCAAACCGTTCTGAAAACGCGAATGCCAACCGCTTTCTGGATGGGTGCAGCCGCAGAATGGGACACGTCTCGACGCAACCCATAAAAAAGTGCGTTTAC